>JAYUVA010000358.1:0-2898 GCA_043754375.1 Candidatus Kuenenia sp.
CCGCAGGCGGCGGTTTCCGGTGACGCCGTCGCCTGCGGCTCAGGGTTAAACGATTCAATCAACAGACCGCTAGCGCCTTGCGGCTCACTCAACAACACGTCCCTCAGTCCTGGCCGAGCGGAGTATAACAGCGTGCCCATCGGGCCGCGCTCGTCAGCTGATGCCCCCCTCCGAGCGCGGCCCGGTGGGCACGCGGTTATACGAGACTGACGATCATCGGTTCGTTCCTTTTCAATCGCTGGACGAGCAAACACATCTCTCGTTCAGTTGCCAATGAGCCAGAGATTCACTGAAATGACGCCATGTTCACAACCTGACATTCCCTGTCGCTGCGGCAGTGCCGCATTCTGGAATCCTCAAATGATGCTACGATTCATTCGCCGTCAGATGCTGTATTGCCTGCCTTTCATCGCAATTGGAACTCTCCTGATCTCGCAGACAGTGACTGCCGATGAAAAATTGCCGGACCTGAAATGGAAGATGCACACAATCAACGATCGGTCACCCTATGAAGCCTGCGGCGCGGCGGATTTTAATGGCGACGGAAAGATGGATATCTTCTGCGGTGATTCATGGTATGCAGCTCCAGGCTGGACAAAGCACAAAGTGCGCGATGTTCCGGCAAGCACCCAGAATCCGCACTACTATGAAGACTTTGCTGACTCGCCGCTGGATGTGAACGGCGACGGACGTCCTGATATCGTCACCTGCAATTATTTCGGCAAGCGAGTGGGCTGGGTTGAGAATCCAGGCGGCGACGCAACGGCCCACTGGACAGAGCATGAAATTGATACGCCGGGAAATATGGAGACCGGCGAACTTGTCGATCTCAACGGCGACGGGAAACTCGACTTCCTGCCAAACACCGGTAACGTCGTTGTCTGGTACGAACTGACGCAACAGAAGCCCGCTGTCGTCTGGACCAAACATGATCTCGGCAGCGAGGGTGCCGGGCATGGTGTGGGAGTCGGAGACATCAACCAAGACGGACGACTCGACATCATCACGCCGAAGGGCTGGCACGAACAGCCCGCAGACGCTGCTTCAAACACATGGCCGTTTCATGCCGAGTTCCAACTTGGAGCCGCCGGAATTTTCATTCACGGCCGCGATGTCGATGGCGATCAGTTGACGGATATTGTCTACGGCATGGGCCACGGTTTTGGCCTGCATTGGCTCAAACAATCCACTGCAGCCGACGGCAAGCGAGAATGGACCAAACTGCACATTGACGACACATTCTCTCAGGTGCACACTTTGGTCTTTACCGATCTGGATGGCAAAGGCGAACCGGAACTCGTCACCGGCAAACGGGTCTACGCACACGAAGTGGAACCCGGCGACACCGATGCATCCGTCGTCTTCTACTACCAATTCGACCGCGCAACTGGAAACTGGATCAAGCACACGATCTTCCACGGCGACCCGGCCATCAACGCACCGAAAGAAGCCAAAGACCGCTGGGCACTGAATGATTTTCCAAAAGGCAGCGCGGGGACAGGTCTCCAGATGGCCGCAGTTGACATGGATGTCGATGGAGATATCGACCTCGTGTGCCCCGGAAAATCCGGCTTGTATATGTTCGAGAATTTGGGTCGGTGAGACGAGGCGAATGATACGAACAATGGTTCTTCTCGGATTTTAGTGGCGACACGGGGAATTTCCTGGGAATTCGGAGTTGCGTTGATGGGTTCAAAGTTGCATTGGAACCGTCATTCAGATGAGTCAAGCGACTCGGTCATTTCCGTGCGATTCATTCGGTTGTCCCACATTCGGTTGTCTCCCTGCGTCCCATGAATTGCGACAACCGAATGGGGACAACCGAATGGACAATATAGCCGGAAGCACTTCCGTACAAAAACCGGGTGCTCTACTGCACGCGGTTGGCATTGGCTCGTTAAACCGCGTGCGCAGCGGGCCGCGATTGTTCTATTTGAAATTTCGCATTTGAAATACGAAATACGAAATACGAAATATGAAATATGAAATACGAAGCGCGGGGCGTTGCCCACGCGGTTAAACGAATGTGCCATCCTCAACCCCGTGCGGTATAGATTCCGCGCGGTGGAAACTGATGCTTTCATAGTTTAACGGCGAGCCGTTAAACGAATCATATTCACTTGGCGGCAACCGAGGCAGATGACCCTGGTGACTGTGCTGGGACCGTGACGATGCGGATTTCGGCGAAATCCGCCTACGACATTGACTCTGCAAATCACCACGGACTTCTCCCATCAGCTGTTTTCGCGCAATGGACAGCTGGCTGTTGCTCTGCGGGCATCGAGCCCGAGCAGGATGTGGAAGACAAAAACCGGCGGCATCGGTTCAACCCGGCAGCCCGACGAGATCCTGTGGAAGATCGGCCTGGTCTTTCGCCTGATGGGCGGCAAGGCGACTGCGAAGATCAATGATGATGTCCGGCATGCTGTCGGCCATTTCAGACTTCTCGTACGGATCATTGCCGATGTTGAAGAGTTGAGTCTTGCCTTTTCCTGGAACGATCAGTTTCCAGTCTCCGTGACGAATGGAATGCCCGCCTTTCATGGCGATGTAAATGGACAATCACCAGACAATTCTTCAGACTGTGGCAGGTGAGTCGCATCTCTGGTGTTCCATTCGAGCGTTCAAATTGCTAAGTCTGGGGTCGCGTTGCCAGCGTAGCCTGACGTCGCGGCTTTTGCGTTCTCCTCAGGCCAGTCAAGGATCGAGAAGGTCAGCCCGGATCATATCCTGACAGAAGTTGAGTGACAGCATCGCGCCGGGAAATTTCATGGATGTTCGACTGAGATTCTTTGGTATCGTATGATGATGCCTTGTGCGACCGATGATGGGAACTGCGTTGCAGCGTCATTTTCGAACGGGCACGAATTGGGAATCGTCTGGCAATCGCACACGTGC
>JAYUVA010000359.1:0-4021 GCA_043754375.1 Candidatus Kuenenia sp.
CCGCAGGCGTAGGCGGCAGCGGATTCGCCTACGCCTACGGCTCGCCGTTAAACGAATAAATCCCAAAGAATTACGCACATAGAAAACGGTACAGTCAGAAATTCTCAAATCTCGATCACCTCCATGCACGACCTCCCTCGCCAAAAACTGTCTGAACTTCTGGCCAAACATGGCCACGGCCTTTGCGACGACGCCAAGAAGCTGGAAGGACTGCTCAAGGACGTACTCCGCAACGAGCACAAGCGTGAGACGTTTGTGTCGATCAGCGCGCTGCGTGAAGGCGTCGCTCACGAGTTACGCAGTTCAAAGTCCGGGATGCCTCAGGCGGCATTGGCTGCCAAACTCGCGCGACAACCTTGCGCTGGACGAAGCCGCAGCACAATGGTGCGTCGAGAGTTGGGCGCTCGCACTAAGTGTTAATAAGATCACTCCTCCATTCGCTGCGCCGATCAAACCAGTTGCAGCAATGAACACGATGATTTCTCAATCAATTCCGGGACAGCGGGTTGATTTGGCGGCGATTGCCCTGCAGCATCGAGAGAAAGCACGTCAGGAGCAGTTAAATGCAGAACAGGATCGGGTAAGAACCGAACATGCCGAAGCACTTGCTGTGCAAAGGCGGGCAATAGTGAACATCCTGTTGGCGAAAATCGAAAAGGAGGCGAAAACGAATGCTCGGACTGTGGAGAAGGAAGCGAAGGCGTTGGCTGAGCAAACGCAGGACTTCGCCACCGCTGCTCGAATGATTGAACAGATCGAACCGCAGTGGCGCAATGCGAAGCTGTACGAAAACATTTGCGGCTACCGCGACCGGGTGAAGGCGCTTGATGCGTCCATTCAGGAGGCTGTTCACAAACGGCGACTGAGGTTTTTGCGATGCCAAGTGTAGGAATTGTTGAAGTTGCAGCCCAGACGGGATGACATGCGACGGCTGCTGGAAGTGTTGCCAGACGAATCGGATTTGCCAAGGGAGTTCACGAACTCCATCGGCATGAAGTTCGTACTGATTGAGCCGGGTGAGCTCATCATGGGATCGGATGACGAAAAATCACCGCATCTGGTTGCGATCACCCAGCCGTTTTACTTAGGTGTGTATCCCGTGACGCAAGCCGAATTTCAAGCGGTCAGGGGAACGAAGCCCAGCCATTTCACAGGAAACGCGCGACTGCCAGTCGAGCAGGTCTCGTGGAACGACGCGGTGGCGTGTGCTCAGAAGTTGTCGCAACTTTCTGCAGAACTGAGTCGCGAGCTGACCTACCGGTTGCCCACAGAAGCGGAATGGGAATACGCCTGCCGCGCGGGATCGACAGGGAAGTGGTGCTTCGGGGACCAGGAATCGCAACTGGGCGACTACGCTTGGTTCGCTGGCAATTCCGCGAACCGAACGCATCCGGTGGGTGAAAAGAAACCGAATGCGTGGGACATGCACGACATGCACGGCAACGTGTGGGAGTGGTGCCAGGACTGTTACGATGCCGATGCGTACAAAGCGAGGAGTGGGATATCACAAGATCCGTTTGTCGAATCGGGCGCATTCCGCGTGATTCGCGGTGGCAGTTGGATCTACGACTCGGCGGGTTGCCGGTCGGCCTTCCGCAACTCGTACGACCCGACGGACCGCACGAGCAGCAGCGGCTTCCGCCTGGCGCTGAGTTCCGTCAAGTGACCGGAGGTCAGCAAAAAGGCATGTCGAGCGGAGCACGGAGTGGAGACACGTAGGATGGACATTCTTGTCCGTCGCATGGCCAAGCAACGCTGTCCGAACGCCAGTTCCTGTAACGCAGGAATCTTTCGCCGGTGGGATGTTTTCTGGCGAGGACTCGGACAAGAATGTCCAAGCTACGTGAATCGCAGCATCGCGTTATCGTGATTCCTCGGATGATGCGAAGTCGATAAACTCCGATCCCAAATAACAAATGGAAATTCTCAAATCTTGCTCCCAAGTTTGATCGACGACGTTATTGACCACGGAAACCATCGGGCGTTCTCCTCTTCGCGAATACTGGCAGGCCGCATGCCGAGGACGGACGGGCAGGTGTTTGTACCGCGTGAATTGTTTCACTCGGAACGACAGTATACTCTGTGGTGGCAGCCGTGTGAACGTTTACCCGCAGACGACAACTCTCGATTTGCCTGCATGAAATGACACAAGGGCGTCGTCGGGACTAAGGAGCCGGGTGGAGTCTACCAAAGAAAGCATTGACGTCGCACAAGAACGAGGACACTATACCTCACGCTGTCATGAGTGAGACCGTTGGCGAGCGGCATGCGTCAGCTTGCCGGTACAAAAACGAGGTACCGGAGGGCTGACGCTACTCCGCTCGCCGGACTCATTTTCGACCACGTGGAGTATAACTGATGAGTAACCTATTGAAACGTGGCCAGGTGCTGCGTTCACGGCATTCAGGTCAGACGTGTACGGTTGAAGAGTTTCTGGGCGGCGGAGGGCAGGGGGAGGTCTATCGGGCTCAATGGGGTACCGAATCGTTTGCCTTGAAATGGTACTTGAGTCACACCGCGACGTCGGAACAACAGGCGGCGTTGGAAAAGCTGGTCACGACCCACAAAGCTCCCAACCTCAACTTTCTCTGGCCGCTGGATCTCATCGACTCCACCACCGGTGATGGTTTTGGGTACGTCATGCGCCTGCGTGAACCTCGCTTTCATGGCCTGCTCGATTTGATGATGAATCGCGTCGATCCGTCGTTCCAAACTCTGGTCACCGCGGGCTTGCAGTTGGCCGACAGCTTCTTTCGCCTGCATGCAGATGGCTTGTGTTATCGAGACATCTCGTTCGGTAATGTGTTCTTCGATCCGCAGACCGGCGAAGTCCTGGTGTGCGATAACGACAACGTGACTGAAAATCGCTCGCCGCACTGCGGCATTCTGGGCACACCGGATTTCATGGCACCGGAAATCCTGCGCGGCGAAGCACTCCCCAGTCGGCAGACCGATCTGTATTCTCTGGCCGTGCTGCTGTTCTATATGTTCCACGTCAGCCATCCGCTGCTGGGACGCAAGGTGTTGGCGATTCGCTGCTGGGACTTACCTGCGAGGATGAAACTCTGCGGTTCCGAGCCCCTGTTCATTTTTGATCCGCAGGACCATTCCAATGCAGCAGTGGCCCTCGACGATGATCCCAGCGGCGAGGCTGGTGCCAGCGCTGTCCAGTATTGGCCGGTCTATCCTCAGATCCTGCGCGACACGTTTACAAAAGCCTTCACATCGGGACTGCGCGACCCCGATGACCGCGTCATGGAAGGAGAATGGCGAGGCGTGCTGTCCCGTCTGCGTGACGCCATTTTCTTCTGCGATCAATGCAGCCAGCAGAACTTCTATGACCAAGAATCGTTGAATTCCGCATCGATTGCGGCGGTGTGTCCGTTCTGCAAAAAGCTACCACGGCTTCCTTATCACCTGCGGTTGGGAAAAACCGTGATCATGCTCACGCATCAGGCGAAACTGTTCCCGCATCATCTGGATGACCATCAACCGTTTGACTTCACAAAGCCGGTGGCGGAGGTCGTCCAGCACCCGAAGGATCCAAACATCTGGGGCTTGAAGAATCTGACGACCGACAAGTGGGTCATCACCACCACAGACGGTTCTGTGAAAGACGTTGAACCCGGCAGGAGCGCCCCGTTGGTCGTGGGCACCAAGGTGTCATTCGGTCGAGTGGAAGGCGAAATCCAGCATTGACGACCTGGAAAAAACGGCAGCGACGGAATCAATGCGATTTCTGGGTCATAGTTCAAACAGGATAAAGTAAGATGCCCAAGCTGACTCGTATCGTATCGCCTGGTCCGCGTGCGGAGACTGTGCTCACAACGACCGGGGAGATCCTTGCACCACCGGCTGACTGGTCATTACTGCTGCCCGGAGATCCCGGGCTGACTCGTCGCGTCAAGGCGGCGGGGCCCTCATGGACGGTTCAGGAGAAACGCGGTCGCAAGACTTTTTCTCAGGGCGTCTGGGCACCGCAGGCCAACATCGCCGCCGCAATGAAACAACTGGAAGTTGA
>JAYUVA010000360.1:0-3854 GCA_043754375.1 Candidatus Kuenenia sp.
AAAATCTTTGACCCCTTCTTCACCACAAAAGACCAGGGCAAAGGCACGGGGCTGGGGCTGGCAACCTGTATGGGGATTGTGCAGAGCCACCGTGGAAACATCTCGGTGTACAGTGAGCCTGGCATCGGAACAAAGTTCGCATTGTACCTCCCTGCCCAAAATGGCAACGCCGAAAGTGATGACCAGCCTGCAAGTCCGGATCCTTCAGTTGGTGACGGCGAATTGATTCTTCTGATCGACGACGAAGAGTCGATTCTGCAAGTGGCGAAGGAGACATTAGAAGTGCATGGCTACAGGACCCTGTCGGCCGTTGGAGGCGAGGCGGCGATTGCTGTGTTTGGTGAGCATTTCAATGCGATCGATGCCGTTGTTGTGGATATGATGATGCCAAAACCTGACGGCATCCAGACGATCAAATCGCTGCGGTCAATTCGCGCGACCATTCCCATCATTGCCAGCAGCGGATTAAGACGCCCGGAACAAGGGAAGGGAAATGTCCCTGGCAGTGACGGATTTCTCTTAAAGCCCTACACTGACGAACAATTGCTGCACGCGATCAGGGACGTTTTGCGGTCGCGGCGCGATGCGGGCACGACATCCATCTGAAGGGTTGACTTTTGATCAAGTTACTTGTTGTTGACGACGAACCTCTGATTCTTGAGTGTTTTCGCTATGCATTTCCACATCCGAAGTATGAATTGATGACCGCAGGTAACGCGGCAGATGCTGTGGTCATGTTCCGCACCAGGTCGCCGGACGTTGTCTTGTCAGACATTCGACTTCCGGACTTGTCCGGCCTTGAACTGTTTCATCAGTTTCAGAAAGAAGATGCGAGGGTCCCTGTCATCCTGATGACGGGTCAGGGTACTGCCGGAACGGCCATCCAGGCCATGCAGGCGGGGGCGTTCGAATACATTTTGAAACCGTTTGGTCCGGAGACGCTGATTCCGCTCGTGGAGTCTGCGGCCGAAACCAGCCGATTGATGCGCACTCCTGCCAAACTTCCGACCGATCACAGTCAGAATGCCGGCGGTGAGCTGCTGATCGGCCACTGTTCCGCGATGCAGGAGGTCTACAGAGCGATCGGGCGAGTGGCGTCACAAAATGTCACGGTGCTGATCCTGGGCGAAAGCGGGACCGGCAAAGAAGTGATCGCACGCGCGATCTATAACTATAGCCAGCGATCCGCAAAGACGTTTCTTGCCATCAACTGTGCGGCGATTCCGGAAAACCTGCTGGAGAGCGAACTGTTCGGCCACGAAAAAGGATCCTTCAGCGGAGCGGATCGCAAACGCATCGGGAGATTCGAACAATGCTCAGGTGGCACACTCTTCATGGACGAAATCGGTGACATGACGCCGCTGACTCAGACCAAAGTGCTGCGGGTTCTGCAGGAACAGCAGTTCGAGCGTGTTGGAGGCAGCGAAACAATTCGTACAGACGTGCGACTGATCGCGGCCACCAATCGAAATCTTGAAACGATGATCGAGAAAGGTGATTTTCGGAGCGATTTGTTCTATCGCCTGAATGTCTACACAATCACTCTTCCACCACTGCGGGAGCGCGCGGACGACATTGAATTACTGGCCGAGCATTTTTGCCAGATCTTTGCACAGGAACTGGGAAAGGAAATAACGGGGGTTGCCGCCGAGACAATTGAGAGACTCAAGGCATACCACTGGCCCGGCAACGTGCGTGAGTTGCAAAGCGTCATCAAGCACGCATTGCTTGAATCGACCGGACCAGTTCTTGTTCCCGCGTTCCTGCCGGAATCTGTGCGTGGTGCAAAACTGAGGCTTGAGCCACCTCATTCTGATGATGACGACAATGCAGACCAGTTGCCTGTTCATAGTGGTATGAGGTCGCTGGCCAGTAATCATCCCGGGAATTCACAGGATTCTGCCAACTGGTCTCAATTTGTCGCTGAACGCCTGCTGGCTGGCTCTCAAACAGTTTATGACGACGCGCAGCAGCTCATGGAGCGATACATCCTTCCACTGGTTCTTCAGCACGCCAACGGCAATCAACTGCAAGCCGCAAAGTTACTTGGAGTTTCCAGATCAACGCTGAGAACCAAATGCCGTCTCCACGGCATTACGGTCGACAAAGTCGTGGACGGCGGTGATTTGTAGTTCGACCGTCCCAGATTGGTTGAAAAAGGTGTCTGGAACTCTCTGGCATCACAAAGCAGATTGCGACGACGTCCCTGCTGTCCTGCGCGGTGAGGAATTGGCTGGGCGCTGTCCTGGGCGGTACGCCGGAGCGATTTCGACTCTACTCCGCGTGGGGTCTGTCCAGCACAGAGATTATTCGGTTGATTTTCTATATCAGCATTGCATTCTGGATGGGCCTCGTTTCGCTGGGCGGTGTATTGTTTGTCGCCACGCCAGGCTGGTGACATTGTCGTTCAGTGTCAGCTGGATTTTAGCCGTCGTTATGTCGTTCGGGCTGCTTTTCTGGCTGATTCTGTTTGCGTATCAACTGGAAAGGAGCGAACAGACAGGAACTGTCCGTCGATCTGATGCGCTACCTGCCGGACGCCCCGCGCAACGTCATGGAGTTTTTGTTTATCCAGCTAATGCTGTGGGGCCATGAACAGGGCTACGAGTGGTTCAACTTGGGGATGGCTCCGCTCTCGGGCATAGAATCGCATCGTCTTGCTTCATTTTGGAATCGAGTGTCCAGTCTGATGCCATCGAAGTTCTGCCAGACAGAGCGAAGAAAATCCCAACCAGTTCCGCCAGTTGTCACTGAGCTGCGTGCTGTAAGAATCGCTCCAGAATGCAAACGCAGTGAGCGTCACGGCCAGCGTTGCGGTAAACAGCAACCGAAAACAGACGTGTGGTTGCCTTGATTCGAATTCCATCGATGTTTCCTGTTGTACGTCATTTTTGCCGGAAAGGATCAATGAATGGCATCACAGCATGATTCCTGAAAAACAAGCCCGCCATTGGCACGAATGGCGCGAGCAGTCTTTTCCTGCAGAAAGAAATGACTGTTCTGCCCGGCTGGTGGACAATTCGGGCGGGTGTCCTCAAAATGAATGGTCTGAATCCATCCGCATCGCCGTCTTACCACGCAGGAGCTCACAGACGCATGACTCAGTCCGGCAACCAGAATATTCAGAGTTCACTGAAGGAAACTCGAACCTTTGCCCCACCCGCTACGTTTTCCGCAAGTGCTCATATCAGCAGCGAACAGCAATATGAAGCGATGTGGCATCGAGCCAAAGATGATCCAGCGGGATTTTGGGGCGACATGGCTGGGAATCTGGACTGGTTTCGCCGTTGGGACATTGTCATGCAGGGGCACATGCCCGAGACGAAATGGTTTGTTGGCGGCAAGATCAACGCCAGTTACAACTGCATCGATCGACATCTCAAGGGCCCGAATCGCAACAAAGCCGCGATCATCTGGGAAGGTGAGCCGGGCGATACACGGGTTCTGCGCTATCAGGATCTGCATCGCGAAGTCTGCAAGTTCGCCAACGTGCTGAAGAAGCTGGGTGTGCATACCGGCGACCGCGTCACGTTGTACATGCCCATGATTCCGGAACTGGCAATTGCGATGCTGGCCTGCGCGCGGATTGGGGCCGTGCATTCCATCATCTTCGGCGGCTTCAGTGCCGATGCGGTTGCGGACAGAAACAACGACGCGCAGGCAAAGGTGATTGTCACAGCGGACGGGGGCTGGCGTCGTGGCAAAGAGGTGCCACTGAAAGCCGCTGTTGATGCGAGTATGGATAAGTCGCCATCGGTGGAGAAAGTTGTCGTCGTACGCCGGACCGGCGGCGATGTGGATATGGTGCCTGACCGCGATTTCTGGTGGCACGAACTCATGGAAGGCATGTCGGC
>JAYUVA010000361.1:0-3657 GCA_043754375.1 Candidatus Kuenenia sp.
TTCGAACGCTTCAGCACTCAGCAGAATCCAGCCGAGCGAGGAAACCATGCCAACCACGATCGCGGTGATGATGCCCTGACGTGTCACGCGAGGCCAGAACAGAATCATGACCAGCGACGGCAGATTCGCCGACGCAGCGACACTGAACGCCCAGCCCACGAGGAAACTCACATTCATGTCCTTGAACAGAATTCCCAGCACAATTGCGATCGCACCCACAACCACGGACGACAGTTTCGCGACTCGCACTTTTTCGTCGTCGTTCATCTGGACACCGAATGCACTCCCCAGCAGATCATGGGCCACCGCGCCGGCTGAGGCCAGAATGAGTCCGCTCACTGTTCCCAGCACGGTGGTGAATGCAATGGCCGAAATCGCCGCAAACAACCATGTGTTCATACTTTTGGCGAGCAATGGAGCCGCCATGTTGTCGTTTGACAGGTCGAGTGCACCGCTGGTCATCGCACCGAGCCCCATGTACAACGTCAGCACGTAGAAAAGTCCAATGCTTGCGATGCCGACAATTGTGCTGCGCCGGGCACTGCTTTCATCCTTTACGGTGTAGTAGCGAATCAGAATATGCGGCAACGACGCCGTGCCGCAGAATAACGCCAGCATCAGCGACAGGAAGTTGATTTTGTCCGAAAATTTGTCGCTACGAATCCCTTTGAAGATCGGGCTTTCGCCGGGACGCAGCACCTGCGAGCCGGGAGTAATCTTCTGGTAGTAGACCGTGGTTTCCGCCTTGTCAGCGTGCATGATTTTTTCATTCCTCCACAGCACGACTTCGCTCTGCTGCAGAATGCTGAAGAATTCCACCGGCGAGACTGGCCCTGTTTCCGTCTTGCCATCCGGCAACGATTTCAGAAATCCAATGGGATGTAGCACTGCCTGGCCCGGCCCAGTCCCCCTCGGCAATCCGTTGACCAGAATATCTCCGTTCGCGAGCTGTGTCACCGTCTGTGCTTCGGTAAGATCGCACGAGGTGTCCACTTTCGCGTTATGACGTTTGAGGTGCCAAACGGTTATCGCCTTCGTATTGCGATCCTGAAGTCGCAGGAATGCTTCTTTCGATTTCTCCCACCCGTCTGCCGTTTCGGTGCCATCACTCGTTATCAATCCGTCGGTCTTGTTTCCGGATGACAGTACATCCACATCGGTCAGACTGCCGACAATCCCGTCGGAGTTCGTAATGTCATCGAAGCTCACACTTGCCATCGATCGAAACTGGTAGCCATCGTTGCCACCATTTTCGACCTTGAAGCCTTTCTGCAGAATCATCCACGTCAGAATGGCACTGAAGAAAACCAGCAGCGTTCCTTTGAGAAACTGGACCCATGTCGTCGATACCATCCCGGCCGTTACGACGATCATGATGACAACGGTCCCAACCAGAACAACGCCCGCCCAATGCGGCAATGCCAGCAGTGGCTGCACCAGCACACCGGCACCGACCATCTGCGGGATCAGATAAAAGATGCTCACCGCCAGCGTGCTGATCCCCGCCGCCAGCTTGATTCCCGGTGAATTGAACTTCGAATCCAGGGCATCCGCGAACGTGAACCGTCCAAGCCGCTTCATTGGTTCAGCGATCACGAACAGAGCCACGATCCAGCCGGCAAGATAACCGATGGAATACAGAAATCCGTCATAGCCGTAGAACGCGATCATCCCGCAGATACCAAGAAATGATGCGGCCGACAGGTAGTCGCCCGCAAACGCAATCCCGTTCACAAACCACGGAATCTGTCCGTGTGCCGCGAAAAATCCTTCCGATGACTTCGCCTTGCGTCCCAGCCAAAAGCTCAGGCCAACGGTAAACCCCACGAAGATGGAAAAGAAGATCACGGCCTTCCACGAAAGTTCGTGAATCATGCGCGCGGCTCCTTGTTACCCGGCGGATTTTTTTCGCGACACAGGAAGCCGTAAAGCCCGGACAGCAGGATAGCCCCGATGATCAGCCCAAAGCCGTATAGCACGGCGATGTTCAGACCAGCGATCGGCGTGGCTTCCATCTGGTCAGGCGCGAATGCATTCAGAAACACGAACCCGCCGTACACGAGCAGATAGATCGTGAATAAAACGAGTCCGATCCTGGAATTCCGGGATTGCATGAAGGCACTTTCAGTTGAATTTGAAACTGGGAGCGGACCGGCGAATGTGGTCTGAAACCGCAACGAGCCACTCTCGACTCTGGAGAGTCAAGCTACAACCGTTTACGTCAGACTCCAACCCTTGCGGTACGCGCGCTGAATGTACTGGTCCGCTTCAGGAGCATTCGTCGCTCGCATTTCAGCGGCGTTCCATTCCAGTTTTTTGCCGACGCGATACGCCACGTTGCCCAGATGATTGGCTTCCGTCAGCCAACCTGAATACTCAAAGTTGCAAGTGGTAGGTTCACCTGTTTTGCAGGCGTGAATCCATTCCTGATGATGCCCTCTGGATGCCGGAATAAACGGTTCCGGCGGCTTGAAGTCTTTGAAATTCTCTTCGGGCAATAATTTGTAGCGACCGTAATCCGAGACGAGCATTCCTTTGTCACCGATGAACAGCACGCCGCTGTCCCAATCGGCGATGCTTGCTGCGGCTGGAATCTCCGGACGATGCGTGCCCTGGTACCATGTCAGCGCGACCTCCGGCTGATCTCCTTCCGGCGCGTATTCGTACCGCACATGCATGGATGCCGGAGCGAGTTCCTTGTGGGCTGGACCACCGAAGGGTTCAATGGTTTTCGGGGCTTTCAGTTTCAGAGCCCAAAACGGAAGATCGACCCAGTGACTTCCCAAATCGGACATTGTCCCGTTGCCGAAGTCCCACCAGCGATACCACTTCGGGCCGGGGAAATAGACGTTGTTGTAAGGTCGTTCCGGAGCCGGTCCGAGCCACAGATCCCAGTCCAGTTCCGGTGGAATCGGGTCTGCGTTTGCCGGGCGATCCTGCACCGCTACGATATCGCCATGCGCCTTGGCTTCTTCCGGAGACTGCAGTCCCCAGGCGCGCCCAACCCACACATGGCATTCGGAAACTTTTCCGATCGCGCCGGTCTGAATGAGTTCCACGACTCGGCGATAATTGTTTTCGGCATGAATCTGGGTGCCCATCTGAGTCGCCACGCCAGCGGTTGCGGCGGCTTCGCGAATTCGGCGAGCTTCATAAATCCCGTGCGTCAGCGGTTTTTCGCAATACACGTGTTTCCCCAGCTGCAGCGCAGGCAGAGTTGCAAAGGCATGCGTGTGTTCGCACGTGCTGACAACGACCGCATCGAATTCATCAGGATGATCAAAGACGCGGCGGAAGTCCGTGTTTTTTCGGGCTTTCGTATGCTGTTCAGCGGCTTTGTTGAGATTATTGGCGTTCACATCACAGAGGGCCGCGATATGTTCGGACGACACCGATTGCAGATTACTCCCTCCCCGCCCGCCGCAACCAATTACCGCGATCCGGAGTTTTTCCTGATTTGACGGAGCCGCAGGCAGGCCGCTCACATACAGCGCTGCGGCAATGGCGGAAGTGGATTGCATGAACGCGCGGCGCGTGGAATTGTGGGAGGGATTCACGGAGGGGGCTCCTGAGGAAACTGAATTGAGTCAAATCGCGGAACACAGGCACTTTGCGCGATTGTGAACCCCAATGCCGTGCAATGCAACCGAAACGGCG
>JAYUVA010000362.1:0-2545 GCA_043754375.1 Candidatus Kuenenia sp.
CATCGGGCATTCGGCAGCGACGCATCATTCCGGCAGCTATCATGCACTTTACGGTCAGGTTCCGGGCCTTCGTGTGGTGATGCCGTCGAACGCGTATGATGCAAAGGGCCTGATGCTGCGGGCATTGCGGTGCCATGATCCGGTGATGTTTCTGGAACATCGTGAAATCCTGGCGGCCAAATGCCATGTGCCGGAACATGATTATGAAATTGAATTTGGCAAAGCGTCCATCGTGCGTGAAGGTACAGACGTCACAGTCGTAGCATTGGCGAAAATGGTGCCCGTGACGCTGGGTTTTTGTGGCACGCTGCAACAGGAAGGCATCTCGGTCGAGCTGATTGATCCTCGCACAATTTCACCTTTGGACACGGCGACCATTCTGCGATCCGTGGCGAAGACGGGCCGGTTGTTGATCGTTGAGGAAACTCCGGCAGCGTTTGGCCTGGGTGCAGAGATTGCAGCTCAGATTGCAGATGCGGGTTTCAACGATCTCGATGCTCCCATCAAACGCGTCAACGGTGCATTTGCTCCGACCCCGTACGCGCCCACACTGGAAGCGGCAGTCGTACCGACGGAGATGGATGTGGATCGGGCGATCAGGGAATTGGTGCTGGAATAGTGATTTGAGATTTGAAATTTGAGATTTGAAATCTGGGATTTGGGATTGTTACTTATGTCATTTGAAATCACGATCCCGCGTCTGGGCTGGTCGATGGAAGAGGGCGTTTTTGCCGGGTGGATGAAGAAAGACGGAGACGTCGTTCGGCGTGGCGATGCGCTGTTTGAGCTGGAGGGCGAGAAAGCTCTGCAGGAAATCGAAGCACTCGACGACGGCGTGCTGCGGATTCCGACGGATGGGCCTCAGCCCGGTACGGTCCTCAAAGTCGGTGCGGTCATTGGCCATCTGATTACGGACGGGGAAGCGTTGCCGCAGGCACCGTCTGTCGTCGCTGTGGCTGCGGTCACGACCAAGAACGTCGAGAACGCGATGACGACCGACATCAGCAGCGTCGCCGTCAGCGCGTCGCCGTCCGTTCGTCGGCTTGCCAGAGAACTGGGCGTCGATTTGGCGCACGTCCCGGGAACCGGCTCACGCGATCGCGTAACGGACGACGATGTGCGGGCTGCCGCGACACGAGGAACCGATGACAGCGAGACAAACAAGACTCCTTCTTCAGCTGCTGAAATCATCGCCACTCCACGAGCCCGCCGTGCCGCCAAACGAGCGGGCATCGATCTAAGTAAACTCCAGGGAACCGGGCGGAACGGCAGAATTCGTGAACGCGATGTTATGATCCCGGCGAAGAATGCCGGGGAAAGTTCATCGTATTCCGGCGGACAGCGAGTTGTGTTGTCCGGTCGTCGCAAGGTCATCGCAGAACGCCTGGCCGACAGTCAGCGACAAACGGTCCCGGTGACGCTCACTTCGCAGGTTGACGCGACAAATCTGGTCAGCCTGCGACAACAATTCAAAACCGCAGGTGAATCGCTCGTCCCTGCTTTTCACGATATTATCGCCAAACTGGTCGCAGGCTGTCTCAGGCAGGAGCGACGACTGGCTGGTCGCTGGGACGGAGATGCCATTGTATTGCCGGGAGACAATGATATTCATATCGGGCTCGCCGTCGATACACCGGAGGGACTCATCGTTCCGGTATTGCGCAATGTCGCAAACGAATCGCTGCTGAGTCTTGCAGCCGAATCCTCGCGGATCATCCGCAAAGCGCGCGACGGACGATTGTCGGGGTCCGAGATGCAGGACGCCGTGTTCACAATCACCAATCTGGGTAGTTTTGGGATCGATGCTTTCACCCCCATCATCAATCTTCCGGAAACGGCAATCCTGGGACTCGGCGCAATACGCAGGCTGGCGATCGTTGGCAACGATGATCGCATCGAAGTCCGCCCGATGATGACACTCAGTCTGACCTTCGATCACCGCGCCACCGACGGCGCTCCGGCAGCAAAGTTTCTGCAATCCGTCGTGGCCGCAATCGAAAATCCTGCGGCACGGCTGCTGGCCGAGTGACACGCGAATTGAGCACCCTGAAGTGTATTCCGCGCGGTGATGAGCGAGACAGTTGGCGAGCGGCATGCGTCAGCTTGCCGGTACAGCCCAGCGCGGACTACGCCCGCAACCCAAAGTAGCCATCACGCTCCGACGTGATGAGCATTTGTCAATCGACATTCATCAACCGAAACAAGGCGGCTCGATCAGACGAGTCGCAAAAGGATGAAGATCAATCGTCACGGGATCTTCATTCATGTGGCCTTTTTCAAGGCTCTTCACGGCGGAGCGTGACGGCTACTTTGCGATTCACCCGTCCGCGAGGCTAATCCCTGGGAAAAGCGAAGTTTAGACACGAGAATAACCTCTACAAACCGCCGCCTGAAAATCTTCAAGAGAGAACAAGTAATCAACTGTTAGTAGTAGGACGTACCGGAGGGCTCACGCCGCTCCGCTCGCCGAACTCAATTCCGGCAGAGTGGAGTTCTACGTCAGCCCTGAAATCGGTTCGCCGTGATACACATGATGAGGCCGCCC
>JAYUVA010000363.1:0-3260 GCA_043754375.1 Candidatus Kuenenia sp.
GGCTTCGCGCTCGAAAATCGCATTGTCAGTTCGCGTACAATGCCGGCAGCGTTCAAGCAGATTCCTGTCGAACGTCTCGCCCCGTTCTTCGCACGTCTGCAAAATTCAGTGCGACGCCGGGCACCACGTCCTGGTGACAATCCGCGAATCGTACTGCTCTCGAGCGGACCGGGGCATCCCTACTATTTTGAAGACGTGTATCTGGCCAGGTATCTGGGCTATACGATGGTCGAAGGCGGTGACCTGGCCGTGCGGAACGATGCGGTCTTCCTGAAAACACTTTCCGGTTTGGTGCCGGTCGATATCGTGCTGACCCGCGGTGCGGAATCGGGACTTGATCCCCTGGAACTTGGCGGCTATTCGGCGCACGGGGGGCCCGGGTTGCTCAACGCCATGCGATCCGGCAACGTGACCGTGACGAATACGCCGGGGTGCGGCATCGTGGGGGCTCCCGTGTTCATGGCGTTTCTGCCACGACTCTGCCAGCGGCTGATGGGCGAGCCGCTGAAGATGCCGTCAATCTCTACGTGGTGGTGTGGCGAAGCAGACAGTCTTGCCTATGTGTTGGATCGGCTGGACCAACTGGTCGTGAAACCTGCGTTTCAGAAGAGCGGTGGCGAAGAAATTATTATCAGCGACCTTGCAGCCGAAGATCGCGAGAAACTCGTCGCACGCATGCAGGCGAATCCGTGTTCCTGGGTGGCTCAGGAGAAAGTCGCTCGATCGGCCGTGCCGGTCTGGTCGTCGTCTGGGATTCGCTGCGGTCACGCTGCGGTTCGAGCATTCCTGGTTGAAGATGAGGATGAATGGCATCTGATGCCGGGGGCTCTGATTCGCGTTGCGCCTGACACCGGCCCGATGCAGTTATCGATCGCTGCCGGTGAAGGCAGTAAGGATCTGTGGGTAATCGCGGACGGAAAGGTCGATCCAGTGACACTGCTGAATCCGCAGGATCAGCCGATTGAACTGCGTCGCACGTCGGCGTTGTTTCCCAGCCGTGTGGCGGATAACCTGTTCTGGCTGGGACGGTCACTCGATTGCTGCGACTTTCTGGCACGCCTCATTCGTGCTCTGGCTGAACGCCTGGCAGATGAAGGTAATGTGGATATGATCGAAGTCCGCTTCCTGGCGCGAGCCTTGAGTGAATTCGGACAACTGGAACCCGGTTTTGTCGTCGATGGGTTGGAATCGCAACTGCCGTCACTGACCGAAGCTCTGCCTGACGCCGTCTTTGACGCTGGTGAATTTGGTGGGCTGGCCCGGGTTGTCAATGAACTGACTCGTCTGGCGTCGCTGGTCCGGGACTGGATCAGTCCTGACACCTGGCATCGAATCAACGTCACGGCGGAAAAGTTCAGGACTTCGTCGGAAAAAGAATGGCGCGATATCACGGATGTCGTCAGTTCTGCGAATTCACTTGTCGGTGATATTGCGTCTGTCAGTGGCCTGGTTTTTGACGGCATGAATCGCGGCCCTTCATGGAGGTTTCTGGAACTTGGACGATGTATCGAGCGTGCCAACTCGACAGCCAGACTTCTGTTGTCTGCAGAATGGAAACGTGGCCCGGCGTCACCGGCGCTCCTGAAGACGCTCATCGAAGTGCTGGACGTGCGGATGACGTATCGCTTTCGGTATCGTGAAAACTTTCATCGTAACGCTGTGCTGGATCTGACGATCACAGACGAGACGAATCCGCGTTCGCTGGCGTTTCAACTGGATCGCGTCGTGTCGCATGTGGATCGGCTGCCAGGTTTTGAAGCACGTCCGTTGCGGTCTGAAGAGATGCGGATTGTGATGCAGGCGGCGCACGCCGTGCGAATGCTGACCAGCGATGATCTTGCAGCATCGCATCCCAAAGCAGTGACTGCAGCTCTGAAAGTCGTTGACGAAAACATGACTCAGTTGTCGAACGTACTCACGCGAAAATATCTTGTGCATTCCGGAGTACCGCGACAGTTCACGGAATTCGGCGGAGGTGCCCCGTGAAGTACCGCATCACGCATAAGACAAATTATGACAGCCACGAATCCGTATCGATCGGGCATAATCAGGCATGGCTGGAATTGCGACCGGTAAACTGGCAACAGGTCGATTCCTTCAATCTGCTGATCGATCCTGAACCGTCAATTCGCACGCGGCGAATTGATTCGTTTCGAAATCCCGTGCATCTGTTTTCGTTCAATGAAGGCTATCGCCAGCTCACAGTGACGGCAACATCAGTGGTTACGGTCACAGTTGTTCCACAGCCTGAAGCACAGCTCATGGTACCCTGGGAACATGTTGCATCGGGCGTTAAGAGTCATGCCAACGCAGAAGACCGCGACGCCGCTGAGTTTGAATTTGCGTCGCCCCGCATCTTCTGGTCACCTGATAAACGCAGGTATGCCGCAGAATCGTTTCCGTCCGGGCGCAGCATGGCGGACGCCGTTCTGGATCTGACCCGACGGATTCACGCGGAATTTGTGTATGACAGTCGCGCCACAACTGTCAACACGCCGGTCGATGAGGTGTTTCGTCGGCGACGTGGTGTGTGCCAGGACTTTGCACATCTGCAGATCGCGATGCTCAGATCACTCGGTATTCCCGCGCGGTATGTCAGCGGCTATCTGCGAACCGTGCCGACGGAAGGTCAACCGCGACTTGTCGGTGCTGACGCCACTCACGCCTGGTTGTCCGCCTACTGCGGCAACGGTGTGTGGCTGGATGTCGATCCGACGAATAACACGATTTGTTCGACTGACCACATCACGCTTGCCTGGGGCCGTGACTACAGCGACGTCCCACCGCTCACCGGCGTGTTCATCGGCGGCGGGCAACACCGGCTGATCGTCAACGTTGATGTATTGCCGGTGGCGTGAGCAACCACAGATAAACACAAATTTACACAGATAGTTCTGGCTCTTATTCGTGCTCGTGCTCAGCATCGCGGTGCTCGTGCTCGTAATCGCTCTTGAGATTATACTTAGCCAGTGATTCCGCGACCCCTCGAATCTCATCGCCATCCGTGTCAGCATTGCGATGAATCCCGGACAATGAACTGGAGGTTTCAAACGCGTTCGCGACGTATTCGATCGAGAAGCGATAGACATCAGGTCGATCATGGTCAACCAGGTGTTCCGTCGTTGTTACCTCGATCCGATCACGAGCACGAGCACCGTTTCACTGAGCACGACAAATACACTTCATTGCCAGAGCAAAAGGCGACACTGTAATGACTCATTTGCCAAATTGAGTGCCATTGGCCAGGCATCTCACATGGC
>JAYUVA010000364.1:0-5449 GCA_043754375.1 Candidatus Kuenenia sp.
GCCAAAAATGCGGGAAATCCTGAGATTCAGCATTCCCTGAAAAACGGTTGTCTTGACAATTGTCGTCGCAACGGTGATGCTTTGGGAATGGCAACGTCATCTGTACCGCCGTCGTCGCGGAAACCGAGGTTCGATTCACCGGAGCAGGAAGCATTCCTGAATCTGTGGAGAACCTACGATTGCCTGAAGGCTTTGGAAGAGGTGTTGTTCACGAAATTCCACTTGTCAGCCCAGCAATATAATGCACTTCGGTTGCTGCGTTCGGTCTATCCTGCATCCTTGCAGACTCTGGCCTTAGGAAAGCTGTTAATTTCCCGCAGTCCCGACACTACGAGAATGCTGGATCGACTTGAACAACGGCAACTCATTATCCGTGATCGTCGCAGCGAAAATCGACGTGTAGTTGAGATTGCGATCACCCAGCAGGGGCTCGATCTTCTTGATGAAATGGCCTCGGATGTTCAGGCGATGCATAAGCGACAACTGGGGCATTTGAATCGCACGGAACAACGGGAGTTGACAGCATTGCTGAAGCGAATACGAGAACCTCACGAAGATGCCAGTTGCGACTGGCTGGATGAGTAAACGGACTGTTGTCCACTGCGAAAGTGTTTTTCATACGGAACCGCAGTTTTGTTCTTCAATGACAGAAACAACCATCAAGGCCCCGGAATTCGGCGGAGGAAACAAATCATGAAGACTTTGCATCTCACATTCCTCAGTTTGTGCCTCCTGAGTCCAGTCTCCTTTGGCGAAGACTGGCCTCACTGGCGCGGCCCGCACAACGACGGTCAGTCCACAGAAACCAACCTTCCCGATTCCTGGTCACTCGATGGTGAAAACCTGTTGTGGCGGAAGCCGGAATTCGCTTCGAGGTCATCACCTGTCGTGATGAACGGACGCGTTTATGCTGTCTGTCGGTCGTTTCCGGAAACCACGCAGGAAGGCGAGAAAACGGTATGCCTTGACGCGAACACAGGCGAACTGATCTGGGAGAGCATTCACAATATCTTTCTGACCGATGCTCCGGCAGAACGAGTCGGCTGGTCCAGTGTAGTTGGCGATCCTAAAACGGATACCGTCTTTGTCCTTGGGCTCGGCAGTGTGTTTCAGTGTCTTGATGGTAAAACTGGCAAGACGATCTGGGAACACTCGATGAGCGAAGAGTACGGAATGCTCTCGACGTACGGCGGTCGCACGAATTTTCCGGTGGTCTTTGAGGACATCGTCGTCATCAGCGGCGTCCTGACCGGCTGGGGTGAAACAGCCATTCCCGCTTACCGCCTGATCGCATTCGACAAAAAAACGGGCGTGGCTCAGTGGCTGAAAAGTACAAAGCTCCGACCAGAAGATACGACGTACAGCACGCCGGTCTTCACGTACTTCAAAGGCCAGGCAGCGATGGTTGTGGGGGCTGGCGACGGAGCGATCTATGCGATCCAGCCGCGGACTGGCAAAACAATCTGGAAATACCAGGCTTCGACGCGGGGGCTGAATACAACGTCTGTCATTGATGAAAACGGAATCGTCTATGGCAGTCACGCCGAACAGAATGCAACCGATACCAAGACGCTGGGCGCGCTTTTCGCGTTCGACGGAAACACAGAAGGTGAAATTCCGGAAGACAAACTGCTGTGGAAAGTACCTGGGAAAGCTGTCGGCCGAAATGCTCCGGTCAAGGTTGGGGACAGGGTTTATTTCGTAGACGACGGTGCCACACTGGTCATCGTTGATGCGAAAACCGGTGAACTGGTTGGTCCGAAAAAGCCCAACGGAACCGTTGAGCAGTTGAAACTCGGGCGTACCATGTTTGGCAGTCCCATCGCTGGCGACGGCAAGATTTATGTGGCCGAGAACTCCGGCCGATTCCATGTCCTCAAGCCTAACGACAAGGGAGTGGAAAAGGTAAGCGAAGTTCGCCTGGCGTCGGACGAACTCGTATTCGGTTCTCCGGTAATTGCGAACGGCAGGATCTATCTGCCGACGATTGATGCCTTGTACTGCATCGGCAAGCCGGATGCTGCCGCCGTCAAGGCGTCAACGCCGAAGCCGACCGGGGAGACCTCAGCAGATAAAGACCAAGTCGTCGCCCAGATCATGCTGACGCCCGTTGAATTGATGCTGTTGCCCGGCCAGAAGGCCAACCTGCAGGTGAGAGGTTACAACAGGAATGGACAGCTCGTCCAGACGATGAAAGATGTCCAAATCACTGTCGCAGGCGGAGGTACGATCGGAAAAGATCATGTCTACACGGCACCCGCTTCGGGACTGGCCGCTGTTGTACTGACCGCAAAGTCAGGCGAGATGACGGCGACCGCGCGGATTCGCGTCATCCCGATGTTGCCGTGGAAATTTGATTTCTCTGACGACAAAGTTCCTCCAGTCTGGATCGGTGCGGATTATCGCCACAAGCCAGCTCCCCTGGATGGCGAAAAGGGTCTCGTCAAGATCAGCACGATTCCAAAAGGGACTCGGAGCCAGGCGTGGCTCGGCTGGACGAATCTGTATGACTACACGATTCAGGCGGACTTCAAGGCAAGCCAAAAGAACGGACGCCTTCCGGATCTTGGACTGATCAATCAGCGATATACGCTTGACTTGCAGGGTGCTCAGCATCTTCAGATTCGATCCTGGACCGCGCGGGCGGAATTACGTTTCGCAAAGACCATCGACTTCAAGTGGTCCGCTGACACCTGGTACACCTTGAGATTTCAGAGCGAGACAAAGGACGGCAAGGCGATCCTGCGGGGGAAGGTCTGGCTGCGTGGTTCGACGGAACCGAAGGACTGGCAGATCGAAGCCGCCGATGCAACTCCGAATCTGAATGGAAGCCCCGGACTGTTCGGAAACTCCACAGACGCAGAATTCGTCATTGACAATGTGCAGGTGACAGCAAACTAGTGCCCCGTCAAGGCTTGATTTTGTGGTAGGCCGGACCATGCGAAGCGCAGTTCCGGCAATTGGCCGACCTGCCGGGGCGGCGCTCCGCTTGGTCCGGCCTACAAATTCAACCCCAACTCGAAAACTGAAGAAGTCAACAACTTCCTCCATAAGGATTTTTTGATCATGTTGAAACTGAAGGATCAATTCGTCGCAGGGCTGTGTTTTGCGGCAGCAGCAATATGGCTCGGAAGCAGTCTGACTGCCCAAGAGCCGACTGCGTTCGTTGTCAGCGAGATTGCCAAAATGAAGGTTGGTCCTCACGACTGGCCGCAGTGGGGCGGCAGCACATCCCGCAACAATACGCCTGATGGCGTAAATATCCCCATCAGCTGGAATGTCGATACCGGTGAGAACATCCTCTGGTCCATGCCTCTGGGTTCAGAGACCTACGGAAATGCAGTGGTCGCCAATGGCAAGGTGTACGTCGGCACAAACAACGGAAACGGCTACATCAAGCGATATCCAAGTACGGTCGATCTGGGATGCTTTATCTGCTTCAACGAGAAGGACGGAAAATTTCTGTGGCAGCATTCCAGTGAGAAGTTATTAACGGGTCGAGTCAACGACTGGCCACATATGGGGATCTGCGCCTCCCCATTTGTTGATGGTGATCGAGCATGGTACGTGAGCAGCCGAGGGGTTGTCGTGTGTCTGGATACCGAGGGGTTCCACGACGGCGAAAACGACAGTCCTTTCGTCGAAGAGAAGGTCACAGACAAAGACGAAGCGGACGTTGTCTGGGAACTGGACATGATGAAGGAACTCAACGTTTTTCAACACAACATGTGCAGCTGCTCGATTACCAGCGTCGGCGATCTGCTGTTTGTGCATACCGCCAATGGTGTCGATGACGCACATTTCGCGATTCCCGAAGAAGAAGCACCGAGCTTCATTTGCATCAACCGCAATTCTGGCGAAGTTCTGTGGACCGACAAATCGCCGGGTGCCAACATTCTTCACGGCCAGTGGTCGTCTCCGGCGTACGGAGTGTTTGACGGCGTTGCTCAGGTCCTGTTTGCGGGCGGGGATGGATATCTCTATAGTTTTTCCGCCGAAGGCAAAGGCGGAAAATCCGAACTGCTGTGGAAATTCGACTGCAATCCCAAGAATACCCTGTACACGCTGACGCGAGCTACGCGAAACCATCTGATTGCGATCCCGGTCGTGTACGAAGGCCTTGTGTACATCGCCGTCGGCGAAGACCCGGAACACGGCGACGGTCAGGGCCATCTGTGGTGCATTGATCCGACCAAACGGGGCGATGTCAGCCCCACGATCGTATACAACTCAAAAGACCCCAAGACACCAATTGCACACAAACGTCTTCAGGCACTGGACGAAAAAGCTGGAGACTTTGAACGTGAAAATCCCAATTCCGCAGCGGTCTGGCACTACATCGGCAAAGATCCGAAAGTTTTTGAAACGACGATGCACCGCACAATGGGGACAGTCGCCATCAAGAATGACCTGCTGTATGTGCTCGACTTCAGCGGACTCTTTCATTGCGTCGATGCCAAAACCGGCCAGGGGCACTGGACTTATGATATGTTTGCAGAATCCTGGGGTTCGCCGCTGATCGTCGAAGACCATGTTTACATCGGCGACACCGACGGCGACATCTGCGTTTTCAAACTGGCTCCTGAGAAGAAACTCCTGAGTGAAGTCAGCATGGAGTCCGGCGTCGCGGCGACTCCGATCGTCGCCAATAATACATTGTTCATTGCCAACCGGAACCGCATCTTTGCGATTCAGGAAGGCGCGAAGAGTGAGCCTCTGAAGTAAGGTCCGGGACGATGAACGATTTGAAGCCGCTGTGATTGACTCTGATTGAGAGAATTGGCGAGCGGCATGCGTCAGCTTGCCGGTACAATAACGAGCTCAACGACAAATGAAGTGCGCGACACACTCAAGTCGATGTGACTGCGATTCATCCTGAAAGGATGCCAGAGATTAGCCGGTGGTCGCCGACAGGCGCACCACCGGTCAATGAAACAAGGAGACACGCATCCTGAAGGGATGCCAGAAGCAACGAATCTGGCACCCTTGTCAGGGTGCGAGCCCACTTTTATGCACGGACCGGTGGTGGCGCTTTGCTTACCACCGGCTAATTTCTTAAACCGCTTCGCGGTGAATCACAAGAAGCACCACCGATCGATTCGGCAAAATCCGTGTCCCGGTCCTTACTGGTTCAAGCCATACACGGGGAGTCTCCGATAGCTTTATCTGGACCACTTCATTGTGTGACGCATGCAGCAGAAACTGCCGAAGTGCGAAGGATCGTCGGTCTGGTTCCACGGAGTAGGATTGTGCGACGAATCAAGATTGCCACTGGAATTCTGTTCGCCTGCGCGGTGTTGTCAACTCATTTGTTTGAGAACGCCGGGGCTCAGGATCGCCTACCCTCACTGCTTCCCCGGACCGATGCCGCGGAGGATTTACTAGAATACACGGAAACCAACTCGCCACAAGCCGATCAGACCGCGCCAAACGCGAATCAGTTACCGCA
>JAYUVA010000365.1:0-3826 GCA_043754375.1 Candidatus Kuenenia sp.
ACAAGGCACAACACATCACACTGTGACGCTGCGAGATGGGACTGCTGGATACCAAGTTCTTCGATCTGGTCATCACTGCCTTCCCGCAAACCCGCCGTATCAACAAACCGAAACGGCCAGCCGTCGATGATACCATCGACTTCCACAACATCGCGGGTAGTGCCAGGCTGATCACAGACGATCGATCGTTCCATTCCTGCAATCGAATTCAGCAACGACGACTTGCCGACATTGGGAGCACCCGCAAACACGACACGCCAGGGTTCCGTCAAATGATCGGCCACATCCTGCCAACACGCCAGTCGTTGCCGAATGGCTGTCACCGCATCTGCCTCGTTGTGCAGGGAATCCAGCGTCATCATCAAATCGTGGCACAAAGAGTTTGATGCCTGAGCCAGAATTAATCCGGCTGTCCTGCGACTGGGTGCGTTCGCAAGTCGAGTCCGAATCGCTTGCTGCACGACCGCATGGACGCTTGCCAGGAGTTCAGCCTCCACGTCGGCGGCGTGAGCTCCAGTGTCAGGTGACACGGCACCAGTGCCAGGTGACACGGCTTCAGTGTCCACATCGCCGTTCAACATGCCGTCGCGCAACAGGTCACTGCAAATGCGATTTACAGCAACCGTGCCACCGTGGCATTGGATCTCCCACGTCCGCACCGAAGTCCGCACCAAAACCAGGTCTTCGCCATTCCACCGTCCGTAACAGATCCGTCCGATTGACATCGTGGGAGGCAGCACATGAGCGGACGGAAACTGCTGTGGAACATTGTGCGGTAGTACCGAAGGGCTGACGCCGCTCCGCTCGCCGGGGCGAACGGATGACAATCGTCGCAGCACATGTTGGGCTGTCTCGGCAGTCGCGCATGTGAGTTCAATCACAGCCACCGCTCCAGGCCCCGGTGCGGTCAGGACGCGAAAACGGCCACTGCCCGATGGATCCAGATTATCTGTCACTCAAATCTCCAGACTTCATTGCCGCGTTTCGGCAAATGCTGCCACTCGTGCGACTTCGAAAACGCGAGTCCCGGAACTCCGCACATGCGGAGTTCAGCACAACCCGCATTGTTGCACAAACCGCAGGCAGATTTCCCGATCCGCGTGCGACGAGTCTCAAGAAAAGTCTGCGAAACCGTTCATGGATGATTTCTGCTCCAGCCTGCTCACTTCCTGTGCCGATCTTGCCAGTACGATTGACTCTGCGCGATCACGTTCTGCGTGCGCTTGTGGCCGAGCCGTAGTCCTTTCTGTATCTCCCCGTCAAATTTTGACCAGGAATGGTCATGAGCCGACCGTCGGAAAATGCACCCCCGAGGTCACTTCCAGCCAGATTTCTGGGCTGGACAGTGGCAACGGTCTCGGCACGCCCTCGACTGATGCTGTGGTTTTCACTGCTATTGGCGTGTGCATGCGTCGGCGTGACAGTGCTTCAACTCAAGATTCGCACCAGTCGTTCAGACCTGATGGATCCATCAAGTCGATTTGCCGCCACATGGAAGCAGTACGCAGACACATTCACGGCTGACAAAGATCTGATGATAGTCGTTGAGACACCCGCACCGAATGCCACGGTGATCAAAACGGTGATTGACGACCTGGGCGATCGGCTAAAACGAGAACCCGAGCTGTTCGGCAACGTGCAGTCCAGCGTGAACCTGTCAGCCATGCGCCGGAAGGCACTGCAGTTTCTATCGGCTCCGGATCTCCGGAAGACTGCATCCCGCGTGCGAAGTTATGACACTGTCGTTCGCGATCAGAACTGGAACTACATCCGCACAGAGAATCTCGCGTCGTCACTTCGTAAGTCTCTGGTTGAAGAGCAAAAGAATGGAATTGTTCCGGACTCCACATACCGTTCGGTGGAACGATTTGCGAACAGCCTTTCGATATTCATGCGGCACTCGCTGGAAACGCGAAAACCAGAGACGCAGTCATTTATGTCCCCGCTGCCGGACCTGATGGATATTGCCGCCGATCAAAAGCTGACGGACGACGAAACCGCCTACGTCCTGAACAGCGACAAGACTGTCGGCGTGCTGCAACTGGCTGCACTGTCTCAGAAAGACGATCCCGGCTGTAATGCGAGGGTCATCAGCCGCCTGCGCGAACACATCGCCACGGTGCAGACGGCACGAGAGGCTGACTATCCGGGTCTGAAGATTTCACTCACCGGAATTCCGGCACTTGAACATGACGAAATGCACAGTACGTCCGTCGATATGCGAAACGCCGGGATTGTTGCATTCTTCGTCGTTGGCGGAATGCTGCTGCTGGCTTTTCGCGGCGTCCGACATCCGATGCTGGCATTGCTGACGCTGATTGTTTCGCTGGCGTGGACCTTTGGGGCAGTGACGCTTGTCATCGGTCACTTGAATATCATCAGCGTCTGCTTCTCGATCTTCCTGATCGGACTCGGCATCGATTATTCCGTCTCATTCATCAACGGCTATCTTGCACTGCGCCAGGAACTCTACGAACTGCCCGAAGCCATTCGTGAGACTGCTGAGACCACTGGCAAGGGAATTCTGACATCCGCCTTTATCACGGCACTGGCCTGTTCAACGGCAATGGTCACCGGGTTCCCTGGACTTGCAGAACTTGGACTGATCTCCGGCATGGGCGTGCTGCTTTGTGCGCTGGCAACGTTCATATTCCTGCCGGCACTGATCGCTCTGTCGGATGTTGGTATTGACGTCGAAAGCCTGCCTCAGCCGTTTTCAGCACCGATGCTTCGCAAAACGGTCGTGGCATGGCCGGTCATTTCAATTTCGGTCGCCGCAGTGATCCTTGGATTCTTTGGCTATCAGGCGTTTCGGTATTCTGACGGTGCCGTGACCTGCCGCATCAACTATGACTCGAATCTGCTCGCGCTTCAGGATCCACGACTGGATTCGGTCGCGGCCGAACGCAGACTTGCCGATTCCGGTTCCGAATCGGTCCTGTACGCCGTCTCGGTTGCTCATACCTGGGAAGATGCCATTGCGTTGCGACGCCGTTTTCTGAATCTGCCCTCCGTCGGGCGAGTCAGCGATGGTGCCAGCAAGTTGCCTGAAACACCAGACGATCGGTCGATGCAGTTGATCCGGGAATTGCAGCGGAGTGCCGCAGGCATCTCAAAGAACGCGCCTGTCATCCCTCCTGCCAGTCACAATGCCGTTGGCCAGGAAGTCGATTCCCTGTTCGCGGCTGTCAGGAAATCCACCAATCCGACGGCGCAACGGGCTGCCAGGGCACTTGATCAGTTCCTTGAGGATCTGTCAAAAACACAGGGACGCCGGTCCAGCGAAGTGTTGACTGCTTATAACGATATGGTCGCTAAATGGCTGATTGCTGAATACTCCGATATCGCTCGTTCGAATGACTTCGAGCCTGTAGGACTTCGCGATGTGCCCCGTGAACTCAAAAACCGCTATGTGCGAGTTGATGCTGACAACACACAGCACTGGGCGCTGCGGATTTATCCGAAGCACGACGTATGGAACGGAGCGTCTTTGACAGCATTTGTGGAAGAACTACGAACTGTCGATCCGGAAGTGACAGGTGTGCCCGTGCAGAATCTCGAATCTGCCGGCCGAATGCACACCACCTATGCCAGTATCGGGCTCTACGCATTGGCAGTGATCTCGATGCTGTTGTTGTTCAACTATCTGCGACCGGGGCAGAAACTTCTGACCGTCGTTCCGCCCGTCGCCGTCGCCGCATTCATCGGATACACCCTGTTCAAACGTAACGGTACTGTCGATCCGACGATGCTGGTGCTGATCTGCCTGGGGCTGGTTGTGTTTATCGCCGCCGTGCTGGATTATCGCAATCTGCGGGATACCGCT
>JAYUVA010000366.1:0-8271 GCA_043754375.1 Candidatus Kuenenia sp.
GCAAGTTCCCGGATGCCACGCTGATAGAGCGTGGTGAAATACAATCGGTGCGCCTGCGCCAGTGTCAGCAGCTCAGCCTGATGAATGTTCCAGCGCGTACTGTTAAGAGCAAACCTGGCTCCCTGTTCGCGAAAGTCCTGCTGGTGTGCCAGCTGAATAGTCTGCATCAGCAGAACATAGTGGTACATTCGGTTTGGGCCGCCATGCTCGGCATCCTGAAACGGCGTTGCCTGCACCTGAACGAAAGGGTTGAAGGGATACGTGTCTGCCACACCTTTGGCCGCGAGGCTGACTCGCTCAGTTTGACGCAAGGTCACCAGATCCGGGTTGCTCGAAACAGCGATTGCACACAGTTGGGGCAGTGGCAGTGCAACGGCAGAAGTAGAATCGGATGACGTTGTCGCGTCAGTGCCGGGGCTTACAGGTTCCATCGACGATATGGATTGTGACACCGGGCGAATCGTGAGCTCGTGGTTTTCGGAGGCTTGCGGCTCAAGACGGAACTTCGATTGCGAACTGGAAGCAATCTCTCCCTGAGGCACGGCCGGCGTGTATTCCTGGTGCGTTTCGGCGTGGATTCGGCTGACGCTGGCCGAACGACAACCGGGGAACAGCATGATCCCGACAGCCAATGCCGGAAGCATCACGGAGTGACGACGAGTTCCCATAGTGCACGCTTTTGACCAATGGACAGAAACAGGACTTCAGTTTCTGTTCGTCCAGTGGAACGTGATCAGGACAAAGTCATTGAGACGGATATGGGAAAGTTAATCTCGCGGTCACGTCGTCGCTGGGTTCAATCGACAGGAATTGCCGCTCCGATTACGATGGCAGGAGTTGTACCGGTTGGTTTGGATGCACGGTCAGGGCAATACAGGCGGCACAGTTTCACTATCTTCTAAAGTTGGAACTGCGTTACGGCCCCAAAGCAGATAGAGTGGCGGAAGCACGAACAGGTTCAGAATCGTCGATGTGACGATTCCACCAAGAATCACGATAGCCAGAGGATACTCAATTTCGTGCCCCGGCTTATTGCCTGCGACGACCAGCGGTAGTAATGCCAGCGCGGTTGTCAAAACCGTCATCAGAATGGGTATCAGCCGTTCTTCGGCACCACGGACGACAAGGTTGAGGCCGAACGGTTCTCCTTCGACCTGCTGGAGATGGCGGTAGTGGCTGACAAGCATGATGCCATTCCTCGCGGCAATCCCCAGCACCGTGACGAAGCCAATCAACGATCCGAGCGACAGCGTTCCGCCGGCAATCCATGCGGCGATGACTCCCCCGATGAGAGCAAACGGAATCGTCAGTGCGACCATCGCCGTCAACTTGAGCGACTGAAAGTCCATGTAAAGGATCAGCAGGATGCCCAGCAGCGAGACACAACCCAGAGCCATCAGCCGTTGCTGAGATTCCTGTCGAGCGGTGTATTCCCCGAGGAATTCGGGATGGTAGCCGCGGTCAAAGGACAGACTACGAACAGCGGCTTCAACATCGCGTGCGACAGATCCGAGGTCGCGCCCCTTCGCGTCACAAGTGACATCAATTCGTCGTGAACCGCCTTCACGTTTCACTTCGTTGGGGGCAGGAACAATAGCGACATCGGCAACATCGCGAAGCGGAACCTGACCTCCGGTCGGTGTATCGATGCGAATTTCCCGGAGTGAGTTCAGATCTGTCCGCGTTGCTGCGGTTCCCCAGACTACAACGTCCTGCTTCTTCTGTCCCTCGTAGACCTCACCGACCTTGGTGCCACGGAGAACCGTCGTGACCGCCCGGCGCACCTGACCCGGAGTCAAACCGAATTGCTCAATCGCTGCATGACGCAGTTTGACTTCAAGTTGCGGCACCAGCACATTGGCTTCCACTTTCAGATTGTTAATTCCTTCCACTTTCGCCATCACGGCCTCAGCCTCTTTCGCCTTGGCGCGCAGCACGTTCAGGTCGGATCCATAGATGCGAACGACGATACTGGAACTGGCTCCGGTCAGAACTTCCTTCACTCGTTCTCGCAGATACGTCAGTACGTCACGATACAGCCCCGGATAGCCATCAACGGCTGTTTGAATCTTTCCCAGCGTCTCATCGTAGTCCACATCGGTGTCGATGCTGATCCAGAGTTCTGTGAAGTTGGGCCCCACCACTTCATCCGCGACTTCCGCGCGACCGATATGACTTCCAAAATTGCGAACCCCGGGAATCGACCTGAGTTCTCGACTTGCCTGAATTGTCACTCGATTCATCGCTTCGAGCGACGTGCCGGGCTTCTCCACAAAGTGCATCAGAAAATCAGTTTCCCGGAAGTTCGGAAGAAACTCCTGCCCAAGTCCGTTCAGCACAATCAGCGTTCCCGCCAGGGACAATGTGAGGAACGTGAAAGCCGATTTCGGACGAATTGCAAACCATGGCAGAAGGGCGCTGTAAGGCCTCCTTAGCCAGCGGCTCAGAGGTGGTTCCTGTTGGGAAACCTGATGCCCCGGCAGAATCAGCAGGCACATGGCCGGAGTCACAATCAGGGCCACAAACAGCGATGTGAGAATCGCTACGACATATCCGATCGCCAGCGGGCGAAAGAAAGCCCCGGGCAGTCCTTCCAGAAAGAACACCGGAAGAAAGACGAGCATAATGATGACTGTGGCGTAAACAACCGCACTGCGAACTTCCAGGGAAGCATCAAGGACAACACAGAACGACGTTCGTGGTTTTGCCAGCGTGCGATTGATTCGCAGTCGTCGCACGATGTTCTCCACATCGATAATTGCGTCGTCGACGACTTCGCCCAACGCGATGACAAGGCCTGCGATGATCATGGTGTTGATCGTCAGGCCCATCCAGTAGAGCAGTACGATGGTCGCCATCAGCGAAAGTGGAATGGCGGTCAGGCTGATGAGTGCCGTTCGCCAGTCGAAGAGAAACAATCCGATGACAACGACAACCAGGATGCATCCCGTCAGAAGCGAAGAAGTCAAATTGTCAATCGACCGCTCGATAAACGTCGCAGGACGGAAGATTGTCGGGTCAATCTCAACATCCTTCAGTCCAGGTCTCAGCGCCTCCAGAGCGGATTCAACTTTTCTCGTGACTTCCAGCATGTTGGCGGCAGGTTGCTTTTCGACAATCAGCAACAGGCCGAGTTGGTCATTGATGATTGCATCGCCGATGGCTGGAGACGTACCAATCCGAACGTCGGCGACATCTCCAAGATGCAGAGCGGCTCCATCTCGAAACGACACGACAGTGCGAGCGAGGTCTTCAGGAGTCTTCACAGAGGACAGTTGTCGTACGGCCAGTCGCTGATTCGGTGTATCGACAAATCCGCCGGCATCCAGAGCCACAGCATCTCGCGCAGACTGCAAAACTCGATCCAGCGAGACATCGTGGGCCTGAAGTCGTTCGGCATCGACGATGACCTGAAGTTGCTTGTCCTTTTGTCCCCAGATGGCTACGTTGGCAACTCCTGGAATGGCCATCAATCGAGGCCGAATCGTCCAGACGGCAAGTTCCGTCAGATCGCTCTGGCCGAGCTTGTCAGACCAGATGCCAATTTTTAACATGCGGCTCAGGGAGGACAGTGGCTGCAGGATGACTGGTGGTCGAGCCACATTTGGAAGGCGGGGAGCTTCCGAAGCCAGCCGCTCCTGAACAAGCTGTCTTGCTCGATACACATCCGCATTCTGATGCAGCAGCAAACGAATCGAAGACAAACCCATCACGGACTTTGACCGCAGCGTTTCCAGGCCCGGAGTCCCGATCAAAGCATTTTCCAGCGGGAAAGAAATCAGATTTTCGACCTCCTCAGCCGACAAACCCGGAGCTTCAGTCTGGATCTCAATGTATGGCGGAGCAAATTCGGGAAAGACATCCAGCGGCATGGATGGCACGAGTTTGAGTCCCACGACAATGAGCGCTGCCGACAGAGCCAGGACGGCAATTCGCATTCGTAGTGCCAACTCGATCAGCCAACTCATCATGAACTCCCGCAACGCATTCCTGCACAACTTTGGCCAGCAACGGTCTTGTCGGCATGTCATGCGCAGAGGCTGGCAGTCCGATTCACCGTGACAGCATTACTTCGCGAATCCGAACTCTGTTCCAGCCAGTTCAGCAACAGCCGTTGTCACCACGGGAACACCGACGTTCGGACCATGAGTCAACGCTGCCCAGCCATCAGCGACGAATGCCACTTCGACGCGTCGACGAACGAACTGGCGTTCGCCCGTCTTTTCATAGACCCACTGGTTTCCGTACACGTCGAGGTAAACAGCGGACCATGGCACCGAGAGCGAGTTGGCTTCGCCTTTCATGCGAATCAGCGCACTAAATCGTTGCCCCGGCTGAAACTTTGAGCCTTCGTTTGGCAGTTCGTAGTACACATCCACGGTCGAAGACAATGCCTGCGCGGTGGGAGGGACACGAACTGGACTCACGCTCATCTGGTCCGATGAATGACGCTGTCCCGGGGCGGCCAAATGTGCCGGCGCGGTCAATTCCAGATCTTCAAGGTCACCGACATACACCGGAACGCGAACCCAAAGAGTCGCATCCTGCATGATCTCAAACATGGCCGATCCCGCTGCCGTGATTTGCCCCGGTTGAACCTGGACACTTCGAACAATTCCGGACATCGGTGCGGCAATGGAAATGGGGTGAAGCGTTCCCGCCTCCGTATCCAGCCTGATTCCATCAATAATCGTCTTGCGGGTTTCGGCCGCTTCGAGAGCTGCCTCGGCCAGTTTGAGCTGTGCTTTCGCTTCATCGACCGTCCGGATCGTGCCTGATTTGTCCTTCAGCAATCGTGCCGCGCGATCCAGAGCAATCTGCGCCGCTTCCACCTGCACCTTTGATTGCTGAACCTGAGCGTCTGCGTCGTTCTGCGATTGGGCGATCGTATTCTTTGCTTCCGCAAAGCGAATGCGTTCTGCCGGAGTCAGCACATCTCGTTCCGGTGACAACATGGGCAGCAGCTGCAGAACCTCAGAGTCTTTCACAATCCGCTCGCCCGGTGTTGGCATCGATCGACCGGCCTGAATTTTTAATGTTCCCGCGATCGGGGCCGAGACGATCACAGAAGCACCCGCCGGAAGCATCAGTTCAGCGCCATAGGATCGGACTCGCGGCATGTTGCGTTCGGCCACCGCCAGAGTCTCCAGTCCCAATCTTCGCACCGCATCTTCCGTCAGTTCAATTGTATTGAGATCCGACTCCGACACAGGACGTGTCGTCTTCGCAGCCGCGACCGGTGCAGCCTTGGCATTTTCTACCGGAGTTTTATGACAACCGACGCCGAACATCACAGGGGAACCGCAGACCATTAACAGTAGCCAGCAGTTCAGATGAGAAGTCAAAAGTATGAATCTCTGCATTACGCAGCAGTCTCCGATAGTTCAATTGGTGAAGGACCAGAAAATCCACCGTTAAGCTCAGAGGATTCGCGAGCCTGCTCGCTCGGCAGCGTTACAGTCACGGTGGTCCCTGTCGCGACTTCACTTTGCACTTCAATCGTCCCGCCATGGGCTTTCACAATGCAATGAGTAATCGACAGTCCCAGGCCCGCTCCACCAGCCTCACAGCTTCTTGACATGTCAGCTCGATAGAAGCGATTGAAAATGTGCGGGAGATGCTTTGCCGCAATCCCGGGACCGGTGTCCTGCACGCTGCAGACGACAGTTCCATTCAGGCACTTGCAGCGAACCCAAACCGATCCGTTCGGTTTTGTGAATTTCAAAGCATTCTCAATCAGATTCAGAAAGACTTGCCGAAGTCGGATATCGCATCCCATGACGTCGCATTCCTCCGGACCGTCGGCCTTCAATGAAATAGAACGGCTGAATGCCATCGGCTGCAACTGCTGAATCAGATCCGACATGATCGCGTGGATCGGAACTCGCTCCTGCAACCGATCGACAATGCCGGCATCTTCCCGACTGAGATTCAGCAATTGATCGGCGAGCAGACAGAGTCGGTTTGCTTCATCCACAATCACGCCGAGGGCGGCCTGATACTGGCGAGGGCTGCGTTCAGCACGAAGGGCGAGTTCCGCTTCGAGTTTCAGCGCGGCCAGCGGAGTCCGCAGTTCATGAGACGCATCCGCTGTAAATCGCTTGATCTCAGCGACGGCCTGATCGAGTCGTGCAATGAGTGAGTTGAGTGTCTCAGCAAGACCACCAAGTTCGTCGTGTGGATTCGGCACCGCGATTCTGCGATCCAGACTGTCAATTGTGATCGAATTGGCCACCTCACAGATCGAAGTCACCGGAGCAAACGCCCGCCCGGCAAGAACGTAGCCGACTGCGACCGCCAAGGCCAATGCCATCGGCAGAAGTGCCGCAGCCACGATCTCCAGAGTCTGCAGTTCCGCCAACAAAGGCTGGAGCGATGTGACGGCGAACACGCGAAGCACCCCAAACTTGCTCTGGAAAGTGGACTCGGCGAATCGGATCGCATCGCCTTCAGCAAACGTATTCGTCGTGTAAGAAATCATGACGGTTACAGGATTCTTCGCCAGTTCAAGGCCCCGCTGCGGACTCAGTCCTGCACTGACGAAGACGATCGTGTCGCTGTCATCGACGACGACGAAATCGTAAATGTCGTGATGGTAGAAACGAGTTTGGGCTGCTGCCTGAAAGTCACGGGATGAATTATGAATTTCTGCCTCCAACAGGATCTCTCGCAACTCTTCCCGCAACGCAGCATCAGTTCGATTCAACAGCTGCTGACGCGTGAGCAGAATCAAAACCACTCCGAAGACGATCAGAATCACGGCAACGGCAGCCGCAAACCAGAGCGAAAGCTTCCAGCGGATCGACAGCGTTTTCACAGAGCGTCTCCCAGTCGATATCCCTTGCCGCGAATTGTCTGCAGCATCACCGGGCAGTCCGGAGATTCCAGTTTCTTCCGGAGATGATTGATATGCACTTCAATCACGTTGGTCCATGTCGCCTCAGGCTGTTTCCACACGCCTTCCGCAATCATCTCACGCGTGACAATCCGGCTTCGGTTTCGGATCAGGAATACCAACAGGTCAAATTGCCGTGGCTGCAGTTCTATTGTGCGATTTCCACGAAGTACAGTTCGTGCCATCAGGTCAACTCGCAAGTCCTGAAACTCAAGTCTGGAAGATTCGGTGCGATGTGCGGCAGTGTGTCGCCGAAGAAGTGCCCGCATTCGCGCCAGGAGTTCGTCAATCGAGAACGGCTTGATCAGATAGTCATCCGCGCCACAATCCAGCCCGGTCACTCGATCCTGAATCGAATCGCGGGCGGTCAGCAGCAGGACAGGAATCTCGTTCGCATTCGTTCGCAAGGTTTGCAGCCAGTCCAGACCACTTCCATCCGGCAACATAATGTCGAGAATGACGAGGTCTGGCCCTGTCGTCAACTGGGCAGTTGCTTCGGACAGCGTGGAGGCACCTTTGACAACGAACCCGGCTTCGGTCGTCGCTGCGATGATGCTCCTGAGCAGGTTCGGCTGATCTTCGACAACGAGGATCTGAGACATCGGATGGCCAACACGACTGAGGGCTGGGAACGAATTTTGAACAGAGTTTACTAAGTTTGCAGCTCTTTAGGGGAGTTGGCGGAGACAGATAAACTCAAATTAATGATGACCATCTGGAGCCAGCTGCATCTGGATGCCGAGCCTAAGGAAGCCAGACTTTATTTCCAGACGATGTATGAACTGATCTACCGCTCACGCAACTAGCCGATTATTTCTGCGGGTGGTAAAATTCTCAGCTTCACAAATGGCCGGTATCTGAAATTCGGCAAAGGAAATGAAGACAATCAGGCTGGCGCTGGAATCGTGTGTGACGCGGGATGGCAAGGCAAAGTTGAAGTCGAAGAGCGTCCGCTGGCGAAACTCTTCGTCATGATCCTGCAAAGACTTGGCGTCGAGACTGATTCGTTCGCCGGGCTCACTGGCACGTTGAGCCGGGTTTAGAGGCGAACTCAAAATGATGCGAGCACCTTGCTCGCATCATGTATGCGGCTTGTGTCCTGCTTTTCTCACTGATGACGTTCACAGGATAACAGGTTCTACTCGGATTTTAGTGGCGACACGGGGAATTTCCGGGGAATTCGGAGTTGCGTTGAAGGGTTCAAATTTGCATTGGAACCGTCATTCAGATGAGTCAAGCGACTCGGTCATTTCCGTGCGATTCATTCGGTTGTCCCCCATTCGGTTGTCTCCCTGCGTCGCATGAAATCGACAACCGAATGGGGACAACCGAATGGGCAAAATAGCCGGAAACACTTCCGTACAAAGAAACTTGCG
>JAYUVA010000367.1:0-2944 GCA_043754375.1 Candidatus Kuenenia sp.
ACGATTAGGAGTGTTTTCGTTTAACCCGATGCCAGAGGCGAGGCATTTCGAAGGGATTCCTCCCCGTTGGGTCGGGTTAAACCAGTAAATCAACAGCCCGCAAGCACAGTGAGCCTGTGGAACCGGAAAAAGAGTGACAATGAGTCCCGAAGGGACGACATGAACCGTTTCACGGCGTGGTCTGGCTGGACACACACCGAGTTTTCATTTCTGAAAGTATTTCCTCACCGATGAGTTCACGCAACAGCATCCGCCAACTGGTTGTCATCAATGTGGTCGGACTGACGCATGAGATGATCGGTGAGAATACTCCCAACATTCGGCGGTTACTGGAGACCGGATTTGCTCGACCGATGGCGACCGTGCTGCCTGCGGTGACCTGCACAGTCCAGGCGACGTTGCTGACGGGGTTAATGCCGGCGCAACATGGGATTGTGGCGAATGGTTGGTACTTTCGGGATCTGGCAGAGGTCATGTTCTGGAAGCAGTCGAATCATCTGATTCACGGCGAACGAGTCTTTCAGACGGCCAGGAATCGCAACGCATCGCACACGACGGCAAAGATGTTCTGGTGGTACAACATGTACGCCGGTGTGCAATGGTCAGTGACACCGCGGCCGTCGTATCCGGCAGATGGCCGCAAGGTTCCGGACATCTACAGTGAGCCGCCCGAACTCCGCGACGAACTGCAGAACAAGCTCGGACGATTTCCGCTGTTTAACTTTTGGGGGCCGACGGCCGACATCAGAAGTTCCGCATGGATCGCGGATGCCAGTGTCGAAGTGTTTCGCCGCTGTGATCCCTCGTTGCTGCTCGTCTATCTGCCGCACCTGGATTACAACCTGCAGCGCTTCGGGCCGGATAATCCAAAGATCGTGGAGGACATTCGACTGGTCGATCGCGAAGCAGGCAAGTTGATCGATGTGGCTCGTGCAGCGGATGCAGATGTGGTCGTGCTTTCCGAGTACGGAATCACCAACGTCGATCAGCCAATTCACATCAATCGCGCACTGCGGGATGCGGGATACTTGTCGGTCCGTGTGGAGCCGCTTGGCTGGGAGTCGCTCGATTGCGGAGCATCCAGAGCGTTCGCCGTGGCCGATCATCAGGTGGCTCATGTGTACGTGCAGCGCGCGGTCGATGTGCCAAAGGTCAGGAAACTGCTGGAACGTCTCGACGGCGTTGAACGAGTCCTTGACCGTGACGCGCAGCGAGCCGCCGGGATTGACCATGAACGCAGTGGCGAACTTGTGCTCGTGAGTCAGCGGAATGCGTGGTTCACGTACTACTTCTGGCAGGACGACCGAATGGCTCCGGATTACGCCCGCACGGTCGATATTCATCGCAAGCCGGGCTATGATCCGGTGGAGTTGTTCGTTGATCCGGCGATCAAGTTTCCCGGATTGCGAATCGCTGACCGGCTTGCGCGCAAGCTTCTCGGCTTCCGCTATTACATGGACATTATCGGTTTGGATGCAGGGATTGTCCTGGGCAGTCACGGGCGGTTACCGGACGGAAATCGGCTGTCACAGGATGGCCCGGTGTTTATTTGTTCGTCGAAACGGGTAGAACTTGACGAATTGCACGTCACGGACGTCCGAAATCTGCTGTTGAATCTGCAATTTGGCGGTTGACGCTGGAGGCTCAGCCGACTTCACGCCAGAATTCTGCATCCACGGCAATGATGCGTAAGCGGAATGGCGCTGGCCACCGGTAAATGTTTTGAACTTCAGCAAAAGCGCAAAAGGACAAATAAGATGGCTGGCCCGCAAAAGAAAGACGCAAAGAAACTGGACCCGAAGAACGCTTCCGGTCCTCAGGAGCAGGAACCGGATGTTGAGCAGGTTCTGTTTCAAGGTCCGTTATTTGATCGCGAATGCAATCTCAAGGCCAACGCCAAGCTCGTACAGATCGCATTGGTTCCGGTCAAGCAGATGATCTCGGACGCACTGTCCCGGCGCGCACATACAATCCTGCTTGAACCACGCGAAGGTCGCGTCGCGATTCGGTTTGTGATCGATGGCGTTGCCTATCCGGCAGCTGCGGTTCCAGGTCAGAAGGGAGCTGCGATGGTGCAGATGGTCAAGCTGCTTTCCGGGCTTGACATCAACGATCGTCGCACGGCTCAATCTGGCGGCATGAAGGCCGAATACGAAAGGATTCCATATCACCTGATGGTTGAAACTGCTGCCGTCGGCGGCAAGGCGGAAAAGATCCGCATCAAGGTGGATAACCGAAAAGTTGTCCGTCAGAAGCCACAGGAAATTGGATTCCCGGATCATTTGAAAACAAAGATTCGGCACTATTCAGGAGAACGCAGCGGCGTGATCCTGATCTGCGGGCCACCGGATACGGGCGTCACGACGTTAGCCACAGTCGTGCTGCACTGCGTCGATCCGTACTTGTATTCGGTTTACAATCTGGCCGATCGAAACGTGCGCGAGCTGATCAACGTGGCGGATTTCAAGCCGGAGCCCGGCCATGATCTTGAAATCACATTCGACCGCATCATTCGCCGCGAAGCGGACGTGATTTACATGAATCCGCTCACGTCGCCACAGGACACGCAGACAATTTTTCAGTACGCCGACCGTCTGGCGTTTGTCGCCGAGATTCCTGCGAATAATCCAGCTGAAGCTGTGCGTAAGCTGATCGAATGGATCGGGATTGACGCCGTCGTCAAAAATCTGCGCTGCATTGTGACTCAAAAGCTGATTCGCAAACTGTGTGACGACTGCAAGCAGGCGTTTCGTCCGAATCCTTTGTTGTTGAAGAAACTGGGTCTGCCGCCGGAAACGTCGGTGCTCTACCGAGCCCCTTTGCCGCCCCCGCCGGATGACCCGAAGGCCCAGACCATTGAAGAGATGTGCGCCGATTGCGACGGTGTGCCGTATCATGGTCGCGTGGCAGCGTTTGAATTGTTTGAAATGACTGACGCGATGAA
>JAYUVA010000368.1:0-4071 GCA_043754375.1 Candidatus Kuenenia sp.
TGAAGAATCGATGAAACACTATGTCATGCCGGAAGGCATGGCGTTGCGACTGTACGCCGACGAACGTAATTTCATGAGCGGCAAGGCGCTAGCCGCCGGTGGATCCGAAGCACAACCCGCGGCTAGCGCCGTCGGCTCACAGTCACAAGATCAATCGTTCGGAAAGCCCATCGCCATGAACTGGGACGAACGCGGTCGATTGTGGATCTGTGAGACGCTCGACTATCCGAATGAGCTTGGCCAAAACCGCGACCGAATTCGTATCTGCGAAGACACGGACGGAGACAACGTCGCCGACAAATTCACGATCTTCGCTGAAGGCCTGTCCATTCCCACCGCGATCATGATTTATCGTGGCGGGGCGGTGGTTCAGAATGCAACCGAGACCCTGTACCTGAAAGACACAGACGGCGACGACAAGGCCGACCAGAAAACCGTCCTGATGACCGGCTTCGGCGCTGGCGATACTCACGGAGGAATCAGTAACTTTCGCTACGGTCTGGATAACTGGATCTGGGGCATGCAGGGCTACAACGACAGCACTCCGGAATACGATGGCAAGTCGTCACAGTCGTTCCGCCAGGGATTCTGGCGATTCAAGCTCTCGAATTCAGATCCTCCCAAGGTCACGGACGTTGAATTCATTCGTTCGACCAACAACAACACATGGGGGCTGGGCATCAGCGAAGAGGGCCTGATCTTTGGCTCCACCGCGAACCATAACCCGAGCACATTCGTGCCGATCCCAAACCGCTACTACGAAAAAGTGCGAGGCTGGGCGGCTCCGGATATCGGCACAATTGCTGACAGTTATCTGTTCAAAGCCATTACCGAGAACGTGCGTCAGGTCGATCAATTCGGCGGCTACACTGCTGGTGCCGGTCATGCGTTGTATACGGCTCGCACGTTTCCTCAGGAGTGGTGGAACAAGACTGCGTTCGTCTGCGAACCGACCGGTCATCTTGTTGGCACATTTGTCCTGCGTCGCGACGGTGCCGGCTACAAGTCGACAAGCCCCACGAATCTGCTCGCAAGCGACGACGAATGGGCCTCGCCGATCATGGCGGAGATTGGTCCGGACGGCGCTGTCTGGGTTATCGACTGGTACAACTACATCATCCAGCACAATCCGACGCCGCAGGGTTTCAAGACCGGCAAAGGCAATGCTTACGAAAGCGATCTGCGTGATAAGAAGCATGGTCGAATTTATCGCGTGCTTCCGACCGATGCCGGTAAGGACGTGCTGCATCCGTGGACCAGTCTCGCGAAAGCGACCGACCTCGAACTTGTCAATACGCTGAAGCATCCGTCGATGAACTGGCGCCTGCAGGCTCAGCGGCTCTTAATTGAACGAGATGCCGGTAAAACGGGAGAAGTTCTTCTGCCGCTGCTGGCTTTGCTGGCGGATGAATCGGTTGATGAGATCGGCCTGAATGTTGGTGCCATTCATGCGGCTCATACGCTGAACGGTCTGGGATACATGCCGCTCGACCGGCGTGTGAAATCGGCCAGCGTCGTCGGCCCTGTTGTTCGAAAAGCGCTGTCACATCCGTCGGCTGCGGTTCGTCACAACGTGATTGCTGTGTTGCCGCATGATGAATTTGGTATGACGGCACTATACGAAAATTTCTCTGCGAATCTCTCGAAGGAAAAGGATGCCCAGGTTCTGCTGCAACTGTTTCTGACGCTGTCGGACATGCCGGTTTCCGATGAAGCGGCCGAAATGATTATGATGTTCGCGTCCGCAGGAATCACCGATCCGGGTCTGGCTGATGCGGTGACTGTGGCGGCGTGCGTGCATTGCACAAAACACCTTCGCCATTTCTGGCCTACCCAGGAATCGATCGCAGTGACTACGGACGGAGTTGTGCATAAGAGAACCGAACATCTCACTCCGGCAAGTTCATTGCCCATCGTGCGGGTCGTCGCTGAACATCTTGGGCGCACTCGACCAGGTACGAAAGATCTTGAAGAATTCCTTGACGATATCACGCTCGCCGACCCGCCAGTGATGGAGGCCGCGCTCGAAGGCATCATTGCCGGGATTCCTCCAAAGTTCGAATTCACGACTTCCGAAAGCGTGGATGCCGCGTTCATTGAGCTGCTGAAGAAAAGTGAGGTTGCCAGCAGAAGCAGGGTCGTGAAGTTGGCGAATATTTGCGGTTCCAGGGCACTGGAATCGTACTCGACAGTGATCGTTGCCGGGTTGCTCAAGGTTGTCAACGACGCAGACTCAAAGACTGAAGCTCGCATCAACGCCGCGCAGGAAGCGATTGGCTTTCAGACCGATAACGCGGATGTCCTGAAAGCCGTTCTGGACACAATTAGTCTGCAAACGCAGCCGGACCTTGCCCTGGGTTTCATCGAAGCGGCGGGCCTCAGCACCGCCAATGATGCCGGCAAAATTATCGTGGATTCCACCGAACAAATGACTCCGTCAATGAAGTCTGCTGCCGTGCGAATTCTGCTGTCTCGCCCCGCCACGACAACTGCCCTGCTGAGTGCCGTGGACGCCGGCATCCTGGAAATCGGAGACCTGACGCTGGACCAGAAGCAGGCTCTCCGAGTTCACCCGGACAAGGAAATACGCACGGTCGCCGAAACACTGATGGCGGCTGGCGGCGGGTTGCCGGATGCGGACCGCGACAAAGTGCTCAAGTCATTGCTGCCGCTCTGCGAAGAGAAGGGCGATGTGAAGGTCGGCAAGGCGATGTTCGTGAAGCACTGTTCGAAGTGTCATATGCACGGCACGGAAGGCAAATCCATTGGCCCTAACCTCACCGGAATGGCCGTGCATCCGAAGCACGAACTGCTGACTCACATCATTGACCCCAGCCGCAGCGTCGAAGGCAATTTTCGAATCTACACGGTCGCAAAGACGGACGGCATCGTTATTAACGGCATGATGTCCGGCGAATCCCGCACGACAATCACGCTGATTGATACCGAAGGCAAAGAAAACCAGATTGCTCGCGAAGACATTGATGAATTGATTCGATCCCGCAAATCGCTGATGCCGGAAGGTTTCGAAAAGCAGGTGTCAGCGGAAGAACTGACCAGCCTGCTGGAATTTCTCACAGACAAAGGCAAATTCATGCCCGTGTCGCTCGATCGCTACGCAACCGCCATCAGCACAAAGGGACTCTTCAGTAACGACGACGAAGGTCCGGATCGAATGGTGTTCAGCGACTGGACTCCGAAGATCTTCAAGGATGTTCCATTTATCCTGACGGATCCTCGCGGCAAGACCGTGCCGAACATCATTCTGCTGTACGGACCGAACTCACCGCTGCCGGCCTCTATGCCAAAGTCGGTAACGCTGCCCTGCAATTCAGAAGCCAAAGCCATCCATCTGCTCAGCGGAGTCGGTGGCTGGAATTTTCCGTACGATGCGAACAAGACCGTTTCCATGATCGTCCGACTGCACTACAAAGATGGTTCAACGGAGGATATTGAACTGAGCAACGGAGTTCACTTCGCCGACTATATTCAACGCGTCGATGTGCCTGAATCCGAATTCGCTTATGCACTCGGTGGCCAGCAGATTCGTCGCATTGTCGTGACTCCAAAGAAGCATGATCTGATCGAAACCATCGAACTGGTCAAAGGCCCGGATCGCACGGCTCCGATCGTGATGGCCGTGACGGTGGAGCGAATGTAGTTCACTCCATTAACTTTCGTAATGCGTTAAGGCTTTTCTGTTCATCAAACATAGCTTCGATTTCGAACTCAAGTCCAGCAATCATGATGCTGCCGAGTCGGCCCGATGAAGACTTGACTCGCAATTCATATGCGGCATCAACCAACACATATTGTTCGACCGTTTGTGTAACGGCATCAATAATCCAGTACTCTCCCACGCCATTGATCGCGAAGTCCTCAAATTTCACTCCGCGATCTCGGTCTTCTGTTGATGATGAAAGCACCTCGACCGCGAGATCAGGGACTGGAAACTTCATCGTATCAGGCGTGAGACTGGCCACTTTTTCGGGACCGAAGAATACAATGTCGGGCTCGTAGTCGTTGCGAGGAAACACACACAGACATTTCTCCGACTTGACGGTTCCCAAA
>JAYUVA010000369.1:0-4637 GCA_043754375.1 Candidatus Kuenenia sp.
ATCAGTGGTGTTCGTTTCAGGCAATATGCCATTCAGGACCGAAATCGCCCCCGTGCTGATCGTGCAGAAGCTCGAAGAATTTGCCTACGCCGAAGCGACCGCGATTGCCACCGTGCTGCTTGCAGGATCGATGCTGACATTGGGACTTGTGAGCTGGCTTGATTCAAGGAGTCGTCACCATGCATCTTAGTTCTCGACAAACCCGGCACGCCGGAAAGATGGTCGCCGATGAACCATTATGGCTCCGAATGGTCCTGATACTGCTGGCATGTCTGACGACTGCAGTCCTGATCATCGTACCGCTCGTCTATGTCTTTGTGCAGGCGTTTGCTGACGGACCAGGGGCGTGGTGGTCAAACCTGTTTCACGATCCTGACACGCGTCATTCCGTGTTTCTGACACTGACTGTCGCGCCACTGACCGTCGTTCTCAATACTCTTTTTGGACTCGCTGCAGCGTGGACAATCACAAAGTTCCGATTTCCCGGACGAACACTGCTGATGACATTGCTGGACCTGCCATTTGCAGTTTCGCCTGTGGTCGCAGGTCTGATGTTCGTCCTGTTATTCGGCATGCAGGGCTACTTTGGACCGGCATTGCGGGAATGGAATATCCGCATTATCTTCGCCTGGCCTGGGCTTGTGCTGGCGACGACATTCGTGACGCTGCCCTTCGTTGCACGCGAGCTGATTCCGTTGATGCAGGCGATCGGGAGCGATGAAGAACTCGCCGCGATCAGTCTCGGAGCGAGTCCATGGCAGATGTTCTGGCGAGTCACTCTGCCGAATATCAAATGGGGACTGCTCTTCGGAATCATCCAGTGTCACGCACGGGCGATTGGTGAATTCGGCGCGGTGAAAGTTGTCTCCGGAGGCATCAGCGGCGAAACCGACACCATGCCCCTGCGGGTTGAAAAGCTGTTTCAGGAGTACAACAACCCCGGCTCATTTGCAGTTGCTTCCGTCCTCACTCTCATGGCGCTGGCGACGCTGGGAGTAAGAATACTGCTCGAACGGTGGGCCGAATATCAGATCCAGTCGATGACCTCAGAACAGGAACTCAAACCATGAGCATCAGCATTCAAAACGTGTCACGTCGGTTCGGTTCATTTCAGGCACTGGACGATGTGACGCTGGAGGTTCCGTCCGGGAGTTTGACAGCATTGCTTGGCCCGTCGGGCTCGGGCAAGACGACATTGCTGCGAATCGTTGCCGGGCTCGAATCCGCGGACAGCGGGTCTGTGCTGTTCCAGGACGAAGATGTGACCGAGACATCCGCCCGTGATCGCGGCGTTGGTTTCGTCTTTCAGCACTACGCTTTGTTTCGGCATCTGACTGTGTTTGAGAACGTGGCTTTCGGTCTGCGAGTCCGCAAGGTTTCTAAAGATGAAGTGCGTCAGCGTGTAAATGAGCTGCTGAAAATGGTTCGACTCGAGAGTCTTGGCAGTCGCTTTCCCACGGAACTGTCGGGTGGTCAGCGACAGCGAGTTGCCCTGGCCCGTGCGCTCGCCGTACGTCCCAAAATGCTGCTGCTCGACGAACCCTTCGGGGCTCTTGATGCAAAAGTGAGGCAGGAACTTCGAACGTGGTTGAGGAAACTGCACGAGGAGATGAATGTCACGACCGTGTTTGTGACACACGATCAGGAAGAAGCATTTGAAATGGCCGATCAGGTTGTCGTGATGAACCAGGGACGCATCGAACAGATCGGAACGCCACAGGAAGTCTTCGACCATCCATCAACGTCGTTCGTGATGGATTTTCTTGGCAACGTCAACGTGTTTCACGGTCGAGTGCAATCCGGCCGAGTGACCCTGGGACCTTTTAATCTTCGTTACGACGACTACCAGCATGACGAACCCCGGGAAGCGACAGCCTACGTGCGCCCTCACGAACTGGATATTGATCGATCACCTTCGCAGTCTTCACTGCCCGGCAGGATCAAACAGATCAATCCCGCCGGTTCCGTGTTGAAGGTGCGAGTCTCCGTTGAAGAATTCGGGGTCGAACTCAATATTGATGTGACACACGAAAGGGCAAAGTTGCTCGGACTGAAACTTGACGAGGCCGTGTTTGTGCATCCCAGGTCTGTGCGAGTCTTCATGCCGGAACCTGACTTCGTGATCTGATTTGCGCCGTTTGGCGTGAGAATGTCGCGACAAATCCTGCTGGATGGCATTTGCTGCGGCCAAACGAATGTTAAAACAAGTGTTGTCTGGACATTGATTTGCAAGGTGACTACGCTACTGAGGTATTGCAATCGATCCGTAGTGGAAGTTTCAAAAACTCCTCGCCCGGAGCAATGGCTGCTCGTGACGATGAACATAGTTAAGTTTCGGGGGTTATTTTGTGGTTGACGTTCGCGACGTTTCGGGCGGCAAAAAGAATCCAGATGCACGTCAGATAACGATCGTCTACATCTTAATCCTTGTTGCTGCTGTTCTCGGCTTTTTTATCATCCGGCACTTTGGTGAGAAACTCGCTGCACAGGGATTGGGCTCGTCATCCGCAGCAATCGCCCCCAGAACTCTCCCGCAATCCCATTTGTTGCCGCAAGTTCTCGTCGCGCTCGTTGCGGTGATTTCAGTGGCCCGGATTCTGGGTTTTGTCTGCCAGCGTCTGGGGCAACCTCGCGTTATCGGGGAGGTCATCGCGGGAATCGCCCTTGGTCCTTCGCTTTTTGGTCGAATTGCTCCGGATGCCATGGCGTTCGTATTCCCCGCAGCAGTCTCACCGATCCTTGGAATTCTGGCGCAACTTGGCGTGATCCTGTACATGTTTCTCGTGGGCCTGGAACTGAACTCTGGATTGTTGCGATCGCGGGCTCATGCCACCGTCGCGATTTCCCATGCCAGCATCATTGGACCATTCCTGCTTGGCGCGGTGCTGGCACTCGTCGTCTATTCCGGATTTGCGCCCGCGGGAGTGACATTTACCAGCTTCGCATTGTTTCTTGGCGTGGCAATGTCGATTACTGCGTTTCCGGTACTGGCCCGGATTCTTACTGATCTGCGACTGGACAAAACAGAACTGGGAGTTATCGCACTCAGTTGTGCGGCGGCGGACGATGTGACAGCGTGGTGTTTGCTGGCGTTTGTCGTTGGCGTGACCAAGGCGGATGTGTATGGAGCCATGGTGACAGTCGTTTTGGCTGTCTGCTATATCGGAGTCATGCTTGGAGTCGCCAGACCGGTCATGGCGCGATACCTGGCGCCGTTAAAGAACGCGGAACTTTCCGTGAATGTGACTGCGTGGGTATTGGTTGCGGTGCTCGCATCAGCGGTAATGACAGAAGTGATTGGTATTCACGCAATCTTCGGGGCCTTCCTGCTCGGTGTCGTCATCCCACACGACAGCCATATCGCCAGATCGTTTCGACATAAACTGGAAGACGTTGTCTCAATCCTGTTGCTTCCGGCCTTTTTCGCTTACACGGGGACCAGAACACAGATCGGTCTGCTTTCCAACTGGTCCGACTGGTGGTTTTGTTTGTTGATCATTCTGGTCGCAACTCTTGGGAAATTTGGTGGCACTCTGGTCGCATCGCGATTTACTGGTCTTGACTGGAGAACTTCCGCGTCACTTGGAATTCTGATGAACACCCGAGGACTGATGGAGCTGATCGTGCTCAACATCGGTCTGGATCTCGGTGTCATCTCTCCAACATTGTTTGCCATGATGGTGCTCATGGCGCTGGTCACTACGATCGCAACCACGCCGATTCTAAGAATGCTGTTGCCGGAATGTTCTTCGAAGCAGTTTGATGTTGAAGGTTTCGGGGTGTGATGGGATCCAATATCCTCATCAGATTCAAACTCTGTGCTGCGAATTTTGGCAACAATGATTGAGGAAGTTCTGTGGCGGCGTCTGAGCTTGTTTCCTGGGCCGTTGGCCCAGGCGATGGGAACTGCTGACCCTTTGGGCCGGAATTGCAAACTGCCAGCCCATCGGGCCGGGAACACGTTGTGCCACGTTGCGGCAAACCGATCCGGCGCTAGGACTCAGGCTCCCGATCTGTAACGCACAGCGGGAATTTGTTATCGTCCGATTTCTCAAGACTTGCTTTTTCAGCCAAAGACCAGACACATGGAACAACCCGCAAATCCATTATCGATCATTCGTGGCGCGTGCGGGCATGATTGTCCGGATACGTGTTCGTGGCTGGTTGAAGTCCGGGACGGCAAGGCGGAACGGATGTATGGAGACCCGGCGCATCCATTCACGCGCGGTACGCTGTGTGCGAAGGTCAACCATTATCTGGAGCGTGTCTATCACCCTGATCGAATTCTGCATCCACTCAAAAGAGTCGGTGCCAAAGGCGAAGGCCGTTTTGTGCGGACGACGTGGGACGAAGCACTGTCAGATATCGCGGTTCGCTGGCAGGCAATCATTGCGGAGTCGGGCGCGGAGGCCATTCAGCCTTTCAGTTTTGCCGGAAATCAGGGGCTCATCCAGATGGCCTCGCTGGATCGCCGACTGTCTGGCCTGATGGGATTTTCCAAACTCGATCGCAGTCTTTGCGGCGAAGTCGCCGCTGCAGGCCTGACGGCGACGCAGGGAAGCGGGTTCGGGGTTGATCCGGAAGAACTGGTCCACAGTCGCTACATTGTCCTGTGGGGCACCAACACAATTGTCACG
>JAYUVA010000370.1:0-4568 GCA_043754375.1 Candidatus Kuenenia sp.
CCGCATTGCGGGATCGCCTCGCGGTTCTCGGTCTATCCGCGTCCTTGCCCGTCGCCGACACTGTCGCCGCTGCCCCGGATTGCGCCCTCAGCCGCCCGCTGGTCCTCGGCGGCCGCACCGTCGGAAATCGGTTCGCAATACTGCCCATGGAAGGCTGGGACGGCACTCGCGATGGCGCGCCCACCGATCTGGTTCGGCGGCGCTGGCGGCGCTTTGGAATCAGCGGCGCCAAATTGATCTGGGGCGGCGAAGCAGTTGCTGTACGCCCGGACGGTCGCGCGAATCCCAACCAACTCCTGATCAACTCGCGTACAGTGGGCGAGCTGGAATCGTTGCGAAACATCCTTGAACTGGCTCACCAGGAACATATCGGCAGCACCGACAACCTGCTGATCGGCCTGCAACTGACACATTCCGGACGCTTCGCCAGACCGAACGATAAGAAGCGACTTGAGCCACAGATTGCATATCACCATCCGCTTCTCGATGCAAAACATGGAATCACTCACAGTGACACCGTGTTATCAGACGATGACATCAAGCGACTGATTGATGATTTTATTGATGCCTGTCGCCTGGCTCAACAGGCTGGTTTTCGATGGATCGATATCAAGCATTGTCACGGCTATCTGGGACATGAGTTGTTGTCGGGATTTGATCGGGTCGGTGAGTTTGGTGGCAGTTTTGAAAATCGAACGCGATTCCTGCGAGAGATTGTTGATGGAATTCGGACGGAAGTGCCGGGACTGGGTATCGGAGTGCGGCTGAGCATCTTTGATTTTGTCCCGTTTCATCCGGGCGCAACCGACGACCGGACGGGTGTGCCGCTGCAGGCACGCGATTATCGATATGCATTTGGCGGTGATGGTACCGGTCTGGGAATCAATCTGGACGAGCCGCAGCAGTTTCTGGAATTGCTGCGCTCGCTGGGGATCGATCTGCTGTGTTCAACGTGCGGCAGCCCGTACTACAATCCGCATATTCAGAGGCCGGCATTATTTCCACCATCGGACGGTTATCAGCCGCCGGAGGATCCGCTCACGGGAGTTCATCGACAGATTGTTGCGACTGCAGAGCTCAAACGCCGCGTGCCGGAAATGCTCGTCGTCGGATCCGGCTATTCTTACCTGCAGGAGTGGTTACCGCATGTTGGTCAGGCAGTTCTGAGGCTTAAAATGGCCGACAGCATCGGACTGGGCCGCATGGTACTGTCGTACCCTGACCTGCCTGCGGATGTGGCATCCGGCCGCGCGATGAACCGCAGAAAAATCTGCCGCACGTTCAGCGATTGTACGACTGCCCCCAGAAACGGAATGGTCTCCGGTTGTTTTCCGCTCGATCCGTTCTACAAGGCCAGACCGGAACGAGATGAGCTGAAGAAGTTGATTGAGGCGTCTCGATCAGAAGATATCGTCAGCCCTTCCCTGAAGTGAAGAGAAAGTCAAATCCGAGTGACTCCGGCGGAGTAATACGTCATCATATTCGCACAATTCAGGTACTCCGATCATTCGTCCAAAGAAAAACTGTAATGTCCAAATCTGTCAATAAAAGCATGTCAAAATCTGTACGTCTGGAACCTGCCCGTTGCCTTTCCGGTATTGAACAGGAAATTCATCGCCATCTGAATTTCACTCTGGGGCACCATGATCAGCATGTGGATCCTCATTACCTGTATCGAGCGCTCGCAATCGCCGTGCGGGATCGGCTGGTCGCGCACTGGAAAAATACGCATGACAAGATCACGCACAGTGGCCGGAAGCGTGTCTCTTACCTGTCACTGGAATTTCTGGTGGGGCGGTCGTTGACCAATGCAGTTCTGAACCTGGATCTCGAAGACACCGTGCGCGACAGCCTGAAGAGTTACGGCATGAATCTGGAAGAGACGGCCGAACTGGAACACGATGCCGGTCTCGGCAACGGTGGGCTTGGACGCCTTGCGGCGTGTTTTCTGGACAGTTGTGCCAATCTGCAGTTGCCAGTCGTGGGATACGGCATCCGTTACGAATACGGCATGTTCAATCAGCACATTGAAAACGGACGGCAGATCGAAGATCCGGATCACTGGCTGCGAGACGGCAATCCCTGGGAACTGGAGCGTCCCGAAGATACGCGACGCATCCATTTCTACGGCTATTCAGAATACTTCATCGACAACAACGGAAAACCTTCTGCGCGCTGGGCAAATACGCAGGATGTTCTGGCGGTACCGTACGACATGCCGATTCCAGGACACAAAAACGGAACGGTGAATACGCTGCGACTATGGCGTGCATCGGCAACCGATGAATTCAACCTCGCAGAATTTAATTCCGGCGGATACTCCGAAGCTGTCGCGGAGAAAAATCTCGCCGAACAGATTTCGATGGTGCTTTATCCCAACGACGCCAGTGAAAACGGGAAAGAGCTGCGCCTGAAGCAGCAGTATTTCCTTGTTTCCGCAAGCCTGCAGGATGTGATGAGTGAATGGATTGCCCTTCACGGTGACGATTTCAGTGAGTTTGCAGCCTACAATTGTTTTCAACTGAATGACACTCATCCCGCCTGTGCCGTCCCGGAACTCATGCGTTTGTTGATGGATGAACATGGATTCGAATGGAACGACGCATGGGGAATTACGTCGCAATGTATGGCTTACACGAACCACACATTGCTGCCCGAAGCGCTGGAACGCTGGTCTGTTTCCCTGTTTAGTCGACTCTTACCGCGACTGATGGACATCATCCGGGAGATTGACAGACAGTTCAGCGTGCAGCTCGCAAAATTGTGGCCGGACGATGTGGGGATCAGAGATCGCATGTCGCTGATTGAAGGTGGTGATCAACCGCATGTTCGCATGGCATTCCTGGCGATCGTCGGCAGTTTCTCTGTCAATGGAGTTGCCGGGCTGCACACTAAGTTGCTGAAGTCGGGTCTGTTTGCAGACTTTTACAAGCTGTGGCCAGAGAAATTCAACAACAAAACGAACGGCGTGACTCAACGACGCTGGTTAAGTCACTGTAATCCTGGTCTGCGGGATCTGGTCAATGAGACAATCGGTACGGACTGGCAAATGAAGCTTGAGAAGATCTCGCTCCTCCTTCCCTATGCCGACGATGCGGCATTCCGCGACCGCTGGCAGACCGTCAAGCAGTCCAACAAGCAGGCCTTGATCAAGTACGTGAATGAACGCACGGGTGTGCGCTTCGATCCGGATGCACTCTTTGATGTGCAGGTGAAAAGAATCCACGAATACAAGCGTCAGTTGCTGAATGTCCTGCATGTGATCCACCTGTACGAAAGAATTCTCCGCGATGATACGGTCGGGATGGTTCCGCGCTGCGTCCTGATCGGCGGCAAGGCGGCCCCCGGTTATCACGTCGCAAAACTGATCGTCAAACTGATCAATGATGTGGCTGCGGTAGTGAATTCCGAAACGAAGGCTCACCGCCTGCTGAAGTTGGTGTTCCTGCCGAATTATCGCGTGTCTGCGATGGAGGTCATTTGTCCGGCAACGGAACTTTCTGAACAGATTTCGACAGCCGGAAAAGAAGCCTCCGGCACCGGCAACATGAAGTTCATGATGAACGGGGCACTGACGATCGGAACTCTGGACGGCGCTAACATTGAAATTCGTGAACAGGTCGGCGAGGAGAATTTTTTCCTGTTCGGACTGACGGCGGATGCGGTTGCCGAGATTCGCCAAAGTTACGATCCGAATGCCATCATCGCACAGGACGAAGACATTCAGCGGGTGCTGAATCTGCTGGAGGGAGGGCACTTCAATCGGTCGGAACCGGGCATCTTCAATATCCTCACATCGGGATTGCGGAGCGGGCACGATCCGTGGCTCACGATTGCCGACTTTCGCAGCTACATTGATGCTCAGAAAAAAGTCAATGAAGCTTACAAAGTTCAGACAGAATGGAATCGCATGAGTATCTTGAATACAGCGTCGAGCGGGTGGTTTTCGAGTGATCGCACCATCCAACAATACGCGGATGAAATCTGGCACGTCAAACCGGTGAAATCGCGAGGAGCGAAGCGCTGATTCGCTGTTTGCAATGTGCCCCCATGTCTCCGATGCGGGTTTGGCGTGAATCTCCCTGGTCGTCTGTCAATCGTGTGTTAATGTGTGCCACTGGCTCTGCCAGTGTTTCCTGCAAAATGGGGAGCACTGGCAAAGCCAGTGGTACGCAACCCATCAATGAACGCATGACAGAGCACTCGTATCACTGAACCCACTCCCCCGACAGTCGCGCGAAGTGGTTCTGAATTTCTGCGGCAGTACGGCCCTGTTCGCCCATTGCGAAGGCGCGCTTGACCGGTTCATTCAGCAGTACGATCAGGCCATAGACGAACAGTCCGATCGCGGTCGGCAGACAATAGCAGCCGGCAATTGAAAGGAGTCCGCTGGACAACGCCACAATTCCCAAAATTCGTCCCCGGAATTTCAGCATGCGAATTCCAGCCCAGATCCCAAGCACTCCGATCACCAGAGAAATCAGGCCCATACTGCCGTAAATGGCCAGCAGCATCCATTCAAACCCAGCGGGCATCGGCGCGGGAGGTAACGGTGCGACAGGTATCGG
>JAYUVA010000371.1:0-10865 GCA_043754375.1 Candidatus Kuenenia sp.
GCACCACGTTGTTTGGATTCGCAAAAATCCGTCAGGCGAAACTCGGCAAACAAACCGGCGATGTCGACTACCTCGCGCTCGTGGCTGCGCAAAAGCAATGGTGGAAGAAATACGCCTTGCCGATCGGGATCGTCATCGCCGCAGCATTGATTTCACCGTTCTTTGGATATTCACTCGTGTTTCCAATGCTTCTGGCGTCCGGCGTGGCAATGGTCTCGCTGGTCGTCGCTCTTGGCAAAGCCGGTGTGGTAAACCGTCAGGCGATTGGCGGGAGCCTCGGAATGGGGCTGGCGCAATTGGCGTCAATCGCGAACATAGGCGTAACCACCGGATCAGAAATTCATTTGCTCGATCAGGCATTTGTGATATGCACGCTGAACACCGGAACGGCGATACTGCTGGCAATGCTCAGCCTCAATTCCGGATTTGATAAACCAGCCGAGCAATTTGATTCCAGGAGACTCTGGTGGGTGATCGTAATCCTCGCGATCGTATGTCCGTTCGCTTTCGGAGTCCATCTCATGGCAGGAGGACTGGTACTCGCAGTCACCATAACACTGCTGCATTTTGCGTGCTTTACAAGACGAGTGGGACTGGCCAGTCTGAGCCTGTGCGTTGCGGGTGGTATTCCATTTCTACTTCTGATCGGATGGATGGGACAATCACTGTTGTTTCCTGTTTCGCCAGGCACGATTCAACAATGTGTCGAATCCTTCGACACGGCTCCATATTCATCGGCGAGCTGGAAACAATGGGAAGTCTCCGCCGCATGGCTGACGGATTCGGCTATCGAGTTCGATCATTCGAAGCCTCGACAACTGCTGGAACAGGAATTGGATGGCGAACAAAATCCATTTATCCTGAAGTCAGCATTTCGGACGGGATTGATTGGTCCGGAAGATATGATTCGTCTGCGAGATCTGAAGAAGAAAAACGATATCGTCTACGAAGGCGATCCCGCACGGGGATACTACGAGGAGCAGCGAGCAGAAGGTTTCGTTGGAAAACCGATGCTGTCGCTGGAACAGGACGACTACGTCATCAGAGCGTTGATCATGACAAATCAACTCAGCGAATCTGAACGTGATCTTCTGGAGACGCGACTGCTGGCCACATTTCGCGACGTTTCAAACACTGAATTTCATCAGCCAATTCAGGACTCGCTGATGGTGACTCAGTTACTTGAAGTCATCGGACGCGCTCGCCACATTGACGAGTTTCGGCCTTATATTCATGGTCTGTTGGTCGATTTTCAGCACCTTGAAAATAAGCATTTCCAGACGCCCGGAGGATTTCGTAGCTACCCGAAGATAGATGCCAGCGACGACTATGCCACGACGGCCGCTGTCGAATTGATGCAATACTACGGTGTTCCAAAAGAACTGAATCTTCTCGCTCTTCGCTCGTTCCTTCGCCCAACGATGCATGATCGCTCGCAACTGAGTCGCTCCAATCTGCGTGGCACAGGTCATGCGGCAACTCTGCTGCGACTTGAAAGTCTGCCGGATGTCCCGCCTGTTTCCATCTGGGATTATCTCCGTTACGAATCGAACCTCTGGATGGCGGTTCTGCTGGTACTGCTGTGCTGCTACGCCACGCTGAGTGCTCCGAATCGAAAGCTGCAGCACGGCAAGACAAACGCCATACTATAAGATCACTCATTGCCGCGCGAGTACTGAGCGTGCAAATTCTGGTGATTTGTCCACTGCCAACTCTTGAAGCGGCTGCACTATTCAATTTCCGCCGACGGAGACGCGGGAACGCTCTGCGGGTAAACGATCTTTACATCCCACAAATGAAATCACCACGGGAGTTGCGTCTCTGAAGGCGGCAGGTTGTCGAAATGCCGCACCGTTGCCAGTTGCGCTCCGTAGGGATTCCATTTGGCAGCCAGAACCTGCCCGGGAACTTCTGCTGTTGCAACACGCTGACCTCGCAGGACGTCCCAGGCCGTGACGGATGTGACTGTTGGCTGTTCCGAGTTTCCCGTGTACCGCGTTCCTGTCGTCCACAACAGAGATCCTCCATCGCCGAACCCAATTGTCGCTGCATTGATGATGGTTTTTCCAAACCGCAGCTGGAATTTTTTCACTAATGTCCCATCGTCCAGTGACATCACGACCAGTTCCACGTTTTGCAGTGCCACTGCAAGTCGCGCGGGCCAGAGAAGGCCGTTCACACTCTGCGAACCCTGATCCAGTGCCATCGCAAACGGCTGGGCAGCCAGATCAGCCTGCCACTGAATCTTGCCTGAGTCCACTTCTGTTTTCACAATCGTGGGCGTTGTATCGCCGTCATAGATCGGCATTACGCCTGGCGGCATACCTTCAGCATATTTAAGTTCCCGCATCTCTACTAAGCGACGACCGGAGGTGGAAACCAGTGCTTGGCAGTTCAGAGTGAACTCCAGTTACCGGACTTCCCCAACGTGCGGCTGGATTCTGTGAATTCGTTGAAAACGGTTCGACGGCGGACTCGGATCATCTGGACGATACGGCCATTCAGGAGTGACCAGGCCGTGAGGTCGATCTGGCAGCGTCTGACCTTCCACTGTCCACAGTTCCACTGAACCGTCCACCTTGCCGATGGCAAACAGGCAACCGCCCGGTGCCGCCACAATTTTACGGGCTTCGGTGCTGTTGTAACTCAGGCCATTGGTATGTTTGCGGCCGCGAGCACTGGTATCTGGCTGAGCGGCGGCAGTTGGGAAGTCATCTTCCACGGTCTGCAGCAACTTTCCGGTAGCAGCATTCCAGAAGGAGATCCGAGTGAACTGACCGACGGTTGCAATCACTTTGCCGTCTCCCGAAATTGCAGCGGCATAAAGTCTTTCGACATCACTGCCGTCGTTCAACGATCGAAGCTGCGTCGCGGATCAAGTGTCAATCAGAGACACGCCGCTGCTGGTGACTACCATTTGACCCAGTTGGCCAAATTTAATGTCGGCCATTGGCAGATTCTGGTCATCAAGTCCTGCAATCGCCCGTCCGCGCATATCAATGGTGGAACCCGGCCACGGTGAATCCTGAGCCACCTCAACCGTCGCCACTGGAGGATGTCTGCGCTGTTCTTCGAGATCCGCAAGTTTCTGCTGATCAAGCCGATACTTCGCAAACACCGGAACCAGATTCCAGACAACACACGCCAACGACGCCAGCAGCCAGAGCTTAACGACAAAACGAAATCGGGAAGATGAATTCTGCATGACGGTGAACCTCGTTTAACGGCCAGTTTTCTGTTCGGTTCGCCGACGCCTACGGCTAGCCGTTAAACGAAAGAACCTGTGCCGACCCTATTACAGCAGATCAATCCGACACCAACGCCGGTACGCCAGCATCGTCAGCAGCACCCCGATCTGAACCAACAGCCAGACGACTTGCATCGCCAGAGTATTGCGAATCAGTGCCAGACCGTTCTCCAGCACCCATGCCTTTCGAGTCGATGGGCGCAGCGATTCACAACCCAGACGCGACCAACGCGGACTCTGAGCCGGCCAGAACATCAATGCGAATAAAAGTGACAACATGATCGGCCACGCCCGCCCGCCCGCGAATTCTTCGGCAGTCGTCACCGCACTCTTGTGGAAGAGGATGTGCCTCACAATCAGCAGACCAGCTTCCATAACGATCAGTATGAGCAGCACGGACAGCATATTCACCGGCCCGTCACCAGCCATCCGCAGCAGCGCGACTCGCTGGCCGCGAGTCTCCGCAGACTGCTGAGTCAGCCGATCCAGCTTTCGTGATTCGGCTTCGATCTGTGACAGAAAGTCCTTCGGCGGCCTCTGCCGTTGCACTCGCCGACGAGTTTCCAACGCATTCATTTGCATTACTGCAGCGTACGACGGATCATCTTCCGTAATATTTGCAAGACGTTGAAACAGCAGCACTGCGAAGGCTGCTTCCGCCGACAGCAGACTCCACGCCAGTCCCGGCAACTGCCCGGCCAGCATCTGTTGAACCGCCAATCTGATCTGAGGAACCAGCGTCGCTAAAGACAATGCCCCAATCACAAGCCCCGAAAACCCATTGCCATACGTAGACACCTGAAAAAATGCCAGGCAGACGAACAGCAACAATGTGACATGTCCCAATGCAGAGCCATCTACCACAATGGCAGTTAGTACACCGCACAGGACCGGTACCAGAAACATCAATCCCGCAACCGTCAAATGCCGACGATGATAGCTAGGCATCAGATTCGCTTGCGGGCACGCCATCTGCTGCTTGACGTGTCCGCCAACCATAATCGCTGGCACCGCCAGAAAGAATAAGAATATTGGCGGCATCGCGTTCGGTTCGCCCCACAGCCATCCGATCGTTATCGGCAACAGCCTGGTGAATGTCGCTCCCAGCATCCCCACCATTAGCAGGCGTCGAGTCAGATAGGTATTCAGCACCTGGACGTACGGATTAATGTTCAATCGACACGTCCTCTCCGTGATGCAGTTCCAGAAAGATTTCTTCCAGATTCAGATCTTCCACCTCCACGTTCGCGTGCCACTCACGTCGCAGACGCTCGGGCAAATCCGCGTCAAAATTTGCCACGCTGAAGATGGCACTCGAACCGTTGCGGTCGCAGCTCAGCAGCCCCGGCATCTCCCCGAGCTCCGACGGAAGTGCGCCGCTGACGGAAATCCGAATACGCTTGACGCTGTCTTTCAGCAGACTCAGTTCATCGTCGTAGATGATGCGTCCCTTCCGCAGCACGGCTACCTGATCTGCAACTCTCTCAAGGTCTGACGTGATATGCGTCGAAAACAAAACGGTGCGTTCACCGGACAGCGCAATATCAAGCAGCGTCGCAAGGAACTTTCGTCGAGCGTCCGGATCGAGACTCGCCACCGGCTCATCCAGCACCAGCAGATCAGGCTCATGTCCCAGAGCCAGCACAATCGACAGCTTCTGCATTTGCCCGGTCGATAACGTGCCGACTCGATCATTTGCGGCCAGTTCCTATTCCGACACCAGCCGAGCGATCATCGCATCGTTCCAGCGTGGATAGAAGGCTCTCGTGTAGGCAATGATCTGCCTCACTTTCATCCATGGATACAGGCTGATTTCCTGAGGCACATAGGCCAGCCGCGATTTCGCTGCTGCCGACAACGCCAGAGCCGGCTCATCAAACACCGTGATTGTGCCTTGCTGAGGAGTCTGCAATCCCAGAGCACACTTCAACAGTGTCGTCTTGCCTGATCCGTTTTTGCCGAGCAGCCCCGTCACGGTGCCTCGCCGCAAAGTATAATTCAAACCATTCAGGACGATCTTCCTGTCGAATTGTTTCGTGACATGTTGCATCTGAATCACAGCGTCAGTCATTCTTCAGATCCTTGAGGAAAGGGTTGAGAGCCGCCAGAACCTGATCGCGAGTCAGATTCAACTGATAGGCTTCGGCGGCGACTTGTTCCAGGAGCGGCTTCAGTGACTGCTGACGTTGCTTCACGCTGGACTGAACCACCGTGATGGCTGCCACACGCATTCCCTGGCCGCGAACTCGTTCCAAAACGCCATCGCGTTCCAGCAGCGAATACGCTTTGGAAACGGTCATGGGATTGATCTGCAGATCCTCAGCAATCTGCCGCACAGAAGGCAGCATTTCATTGACCGGAATGCGCCCTGCGGCAGTCAGAGTCCTCACCTGATCCATCAACTGCCGGTAAATCGGCACTCCGGACGAAGGGTGAATCTGAAATAACAGTCGAGGACTCATACAAAAATTTCACCGGCAAATCACAACGGCGGCAGGCCGCAGTCGAAACGGGCGACCGCTCGAAAATACTCCGTTGTCGCGAAAAACATGCTTGCACCGAGCGTGTATCATTTTCAGCAACACTCTAACCGAATCAGTGTATTACTATTATGATACACCGTATCAAGTCGATTGCAGGAGGAGAGTTTGCAGGTTTGCGAAAATTGGAGTCGGCCGCAGGTACGTACGATTCGTCCCAAAGAATTTTCGCGCGACCTTTGTAGAAATCCCCGGTGCGGGTCACTTCAGTTGGGCAACGTACCGGCAAGCTCACGCATGCCGCTTGCCGGCTTCAGGTCAGATACTGAGTGGCAATTTCGTAGAAGATGACCACCGCAAGGATGTCGATCATGGCGGCGATCAATGGATTGGACATAATGGCCGGGTCCATTCCCGAACGGCGAAGGCCGAGTGGCAAAAGAGTGCCTGCAGAAGTCCCCAGAATCACCACGATCACCACGGTCGTCGCGATCGCAGCAGCCTCGGCAAAGCTCAAGCCAAAGAAGACAACGGCAACGAAAAAATCGAGCGACGCCAGCGCGGCACCAAGCGACAGTCCGATAGTGAATTCGCGAAGGATCAGCCTGCGATTGATGAGCCCATCCGCTCCACCCTTGGAATCCGTCGGCTGCAATGCAAACATGCGGATGAACAAGGTGGCTGACTGCGAACCTGCATTCCCGCCACTGGCCATCACAAGTGGCAGAAACAACAGGATGAGTGTGGCCAGTCCAGTCTCCTGCCCGACTACCTCCGGCGTTTCCGTCGTTGACGATCGGTAATGACCAATCACTCGTGCATTCATCAGTGCCACGATCGACAGAAACAGCAGCCAGATGCCGCGCTTCCACAAGATTGTGAGCAAGGGTGTGTCTTCGTATGTATCATCCAGCCGGCCAACGGCACTCTGCAGATAAGCGTCTTCCGTCGCTTCTTCCTGCACCACGTCCATCGCATCGTCGTGCGTCACAATCCCGACCAGCCGATCATCGGCATCGACAATCGGCAACGCGATGAAGTTATATCGCCCCATTTCCTGAGCCACAACTTCGCGCTGTTCGCTCACTTTGAAGCGGATTACGTCCCGCTGCATGATACTCGATAATCGCGCATCAGGTTTTGCAAGAATCAATTCGCGCAGCGAGATAAAACCTTCCAGCTTGCGATCTTCATTGATGATGTAGACATAGTAAATCGTCTCGCTGTTTGGAGCCTGCAGACGGAGTTGATCCAGGGCTTCCCGTACAGAAATATTCGCCAGCAACGAAGCGTACTCCGTTGTCATGATCGCGCCGGCGCTGTCTTCGTCGTAAGATAACAGTTTGCGGATATCGTTGCGTTCGGCTCGAGCGATCAAGCGCAGGACGTCTTCGCGGCGGTCCTGCGGCATGCGGGACAACAGGTCCACGCGATCGTCCGCCGACATCCATTCAAACAGTTCCGAGAGCTTTGCCGGATCCAGTTGTTCGACCAGCCCGATCTGTCGTCTCAGCGACAGATATTCGAAGATTTCGACACGAACCGGCAGTTCGGCTTTATCCAGAATGGGCCAGATCTGATCATCTTCAAGTTCGTCAAGAATCTCCGCCACCGCAGCGGGATGGACGACCGTGCAGAACGCCGCCAGACCAGCGGAATCGCCTTCCTGCAGCATAAGTTGCACATCGGGAAGAATGAGCGATTGATAGGCGTCCTGCATCGGAAAAACCTTTCGAACCGAGACTGCTCATAAAAAAATCCCTGCAGGAAAGTACTCCCGCAGGGATTTGATCGCCAACCTGAAATTGCCCGATGACCAGCAACCTGGTCGCAGCAATTCAGCGTTTTGAGAACTGGTAGCTTCGACGAGCTTTGCGAAGACCGTATTTCTTGCGTTCGACCATCCGGTCGTCGCGAGTCAAAAGTCCGGCGTCAGCCAGAGCATGATGCCACGCTGGATTCATGCCCTCAAGGGCGCGTGCGATCCCCAGAATAATCGCCCCGGTCTGGCCAGTTGTGCCGCCACCCTGCACGCGAATCGAAATATCAACTTTTCCCACTTTGTCAGCGACTCGCAATGGAAACATCACACTGTCGCGGTCACGTTCGACGCAGAGATATTCTTCCAGCGCACGACCGTTGACGACGAACTGCCCGCTGCCTTCCTTGATTCGAACGCGAGCTACCGACGTCTTGCGACGTCCGGTTCCCATCGCCACACCAAAGCGGTCGATTTTTCCGCGAATGACTGGCTGATAGGTCGGGTCCGCAGTGGAAGATGAATCACCGCCGCCAATGGACAGCTCCGGCAATTGCGACGAGGGAACTTCAGGCTGCGATGCAGTCACATCATGATCCGTTGAAACACCAGGTTCCATACTCATAGGGAAAATTCACAGCGAAAAGTGGGGAAACAATGTAACATGTTCAGGCCAACTGAAGACGACCTGATATCAATATGACGCAGACTGCACGACACGCACATTGCATAGAGACTGAGTGTCGGGCTCTGGCATCAAAAGCGACTACCCCTTGACCTTACGGTCAGGAACCAGATGGGCTGGAAATGGCTTCGGGGCCTGCGCCTGATGGGGATGATCTGTGCCGACAAAGACGCGCAGTTTTGTCAACATCTGACGGCCCAGTTTGTTCTTGGGCAACATGCGACGAACGGCTTCGCTCAGCAATTGATCAGGTCGCTTTTCCCATGTTTCAACGGCGGTGCGAGTTCGCAGGCCACCCGGAAAACCAGTGTAGCGATCGTACTTCTTCTTAACCATCTTGGTCGTCATGTACGGCACTTTGGAATGCTGCACGGAATTTCCGGTGAAGCGAATTCGATCGCAATTGAGCACAATCACGCAGCCGCCGGTATCCACATGAGCCGTGTAATTTGGCTTATGCTTGCCCATCAGGACAGTCGCAATCCGACTGGCCAAACGCCCCACAATATGAGCGTCGGCGTCGATGACGTACCATTCATGGTTGTCGCTCTCTTCTTTTTTCGCCATCCATGTTTTGCCAATTGCCAGCATGGAACAATCATCCTTCGCGCTGTCGGATAGGGACAGCCTGATCAAGAGTTCAGAATCAAAAACCAACGTCAAACTGACCAAAACACAGAGTTTTTTCGCCAACAAGGGTTAGATTGTCGATCGATTATCGGCCCGTGGCGAAACGAAGTGAGGCAATTTAACGACTTTGCTCCACACAATCAATGCTCGACCCCGCTTTTCGCCCGATTGATTCTCACTGTTCACTCTAGTGCTGCAGCACTGCCACCGAAAGACCAAAGAACCAGAAGTCATCAGCGCGGCCCTGCGGTGTCATGTGATATTGGGCTCCGGCTGTCAGCCGAGTGGATGAATTGAGCCAGAAGTGCATGCCGACTTCCGGGTACACGCTCCCCAGGAAGTCATACTCAGAGCTGGTTTCACCCCGCTCATCGACAGACGTATCGTCGTCGTTGTCGAGATGGTCGTCTTTTCGGCGTCGTTACTGGTAGATAATCAACATGGCAATGGTCAACGTGATTCCCGCCCTCAAGGTGTGAGGGAATTCGCGGCACAACACCGCGCCAGGCGCGCTCCGTCACGAACTTCGGCAGAATCTGCCGCTGTATCAAAACGCATTATCTCACGATGGGCCAGCGATCACTTGTGTGGCGAATAGTCAGTCAGCGTCATGTAGACAGATTCCACTTTCTCCACCAGCTTGCCGTCGCGCTGAGTTTCTTCAGCGACTTTCTTCCATTCCGGATCTGCACCAAAGGCCTTCCATGAAGCTGCTGCTGCGTCCTTGTCTTTATGGGCGATCACGTAGATCAGCGTATTCGGCTTGTCAACGGGAGTCCAGTACATGATGTTCTTCATGCCGTGCTTTTCGAAAAGCTTCATGGTGTGATTGCGAAAGCGCGCATTGAGCGCGTCCAGTTTTCCTTCCGGCGTATAGTACGTTCGCAGCTCATACAACATCGGTTTTTCCTCAGCGGCAGTTTCCGTTTCAACCTTCTTTTCATCGTCAGCCAATGCTGACTGAAGAGGATTGATATGGGAAACAGCAAATGTGACGGCGATCCCACAAGCGAGTCCGCACCAAAATTGAAATCGGTTCATGCGATGTTCCTTAAAGTGATTTCTGAATGTGCCACGTGCCGCTGCAGTCTAACACAACGGGTTCGACATAGGCGACTGAAGGCAGGATTTTCAGCAATTGCTTTACAGGCGTTGCCAAAAGCGTCAGCCCTGCATTGGGTTCAGACGGTAAAGTCCAGCGGGTTGCTCCAGCGCGACAAATATTGATCGCCGGCTTCTTCGCGTATTGCGCGGACCCATCCGCGAAATCTCCCGGCGGAGCTGGTCGGCATTGCGAATTCCAGGCCGTTATAGACGAATGTTCGCAGGAAGAAAGTCGTACGGAAGTTTCCAGGATCAATGACATGAATCACAACTTCGTACCGAGTTGCTCCCGTGTCGGCCGTCCATGTCAGTTGGTGGTTGGATACGCTGAGTGCCGGAGCGACTCCGATACGGAGTTCTGTTGCGGAGCCCCAGGCGCTGCGACTGCCATTTGCATAGTGGGAACGAACCCAGACGCGATAGTCGCCGATCGGAAGCGGTCGGGCGATTCGATGCTGTGTTCCCGTAACGTCGGAGATTCGATAAACTGCGCCTGAACTGCCTGTGGCAAACACCACGACTTCGTAGACCTCGGCACCGTTCTGCCCAATCCATCCGATGACGGGAGTTGCATCGACCGTTGACACCTTTCGATCAGCCATCAGCACCGGAGAATGCAAAATTTCCCGTCGAGCGACAATCCACTCAGACGCAGTGCCATCACCATAGGTTGATCGGATGCGCACGTCATAGATTCCCTGTGGCGACGGCAGATCCAATTTGAACGAGGGGTTTTCAGTTTGACGCTCAATGCGCACTCCAGTTCGAACGTTTGTGATCACGATCTCATAGCCCGTCGCCTGGCCAATGGTTCCCCATCGAAGATCGGGCAGTGACGCATGGAGTTCCGGTGCCTGGCGAATCAACAGCGTTCGAGCTTCGCTCCACGCGGAATGGACTCTGCCTGGTCGGCGTGCGCGGACCCAGACGGTGTATTCGTCACCGGGAACTGCCGACGAC
>JAYUVA010000372.1:0-4792 GCA_043754375.1 Candidatus Kuenenia sp.
AAAATCAAGAAGCAACCTGAAAAATCTATCTATACCGACGAATATGCCGTCGTTCTGCGTCTCATGAAGGCAGCTCGAAAGAAATCCGGCGTCACGCAGGTCGAACTGGCAGAGAGGCTCGGGCAGACCCAGTCTTTTGTCAGCAAAATCGAACGCGGTGACCGGCGATTGGACATCGTGCAGTTGCGGAGCATCCTACGGGAATTCAGCGTCACTCTTCCTCAGTTTGTGGCGCAGTTGGAGGCCGATCTGTCGCGCCGCGATTAGAACGCCGTCTCATGCCCAATCTACCGCCTTTGATTCCGGAGCTTACCGATAAAAGCTGCCGACTACGCTCGTAGTATTTTCGCAACGTATCCCGTGAGGTGTAGAAGAACACTGTTTCGAGTGCGATGAAGCCAGAGTCCAGCCAGCCGGGGCCAACGCTGATCGTGGATCGCTGACACGCATAGGCGATCGCTGTGGCGACCAGCATGTTGGCGTAGAACTGATAGTGCCGGTAATGGATTTCAATCAGCAGGCTGAATGCATCGACATTGCTGCCCAGTCGGGCAAAGTCGAGATCCGGCGCGCGAAGTCCTGCCTTTGCATGGAGAAAATCTACCGCCGCCCACCGAATAGCCGAGACGGTCATGCCGACCGCCAGTGAGGCAACGGTGAGATACAGGAATCCGCTGATCGAAGGCGCATCCGTCGCTGTGAACGCAAACCAGGATCGCAGCGGCGCTGAGAACCGGCTGAGCCCCCATAATGCAGTGGCTCCTGGCACAAGGTAGGCAATCAAAGGGCCAAAGTTGGCGTTCGAAACGCTCTGCACGATTGGCAGTCATCGTACCACAGTCGAACGTCACACCGGAATTGCTGCGACCAATCCCCTGCTCCGTCGGAACAGTTCGGTACTTCGCTGGGCATGCTGTCAGTTGATTCGCTCTCTGATGGCTCGCGGCCTGCGAATCATTCCGGCTCCGTCAAGGTAGTCCTGCGGGCTCCACCTTGACGCTCGCCAGTGTTACCAGCGGCCGCGAGGCCATTCTACTTTCTTCCCCATCTTCCAATGGGCATTGTTCCAACGCACCTCGTTCAGCACGAGGACACATCACCGGCACACTCGACAGGACCATGGCACATCTTCGCCGAGGACGAAGACTTCATTCATATCGAGCGCATCAAAGACGGCCAAGACGCGAGCATCATTGATGTCTTCTGCGCGGAGGAAAACAACAAAGACATCGAAGAATGCCGAGCCAATGCTCGCCTTGTCCTGAAGGCGCCGGAACTGCTCGCCTTGGCACGCAAGTTGGTGATCGTTTGCGATGATCGACTTGCGGCACTGGCAGACAAAACCAACCGACTGCAGGATTTTTTCAGTGATGTTGCCGAGGCAGATATCGTCGAGCGAACGGGGCACTATGTTTCGATCCGAGACGAAGCCGTGACGTGCATCGAAGCGATCGAACGACGATAGCCGTCTGAGGCAATTTCAATTGACGACGGATCAGTGATCAACCGGGTCGAGATTAGCTTGTTTGGTGTAGGTCATCGGAAACCAATTTGAGTCGATCATCGCGTCGATTCACTCCTGAGATCGCTCACTGGGGTTCTTTCCAAAGCCGATGGCAAGGCGTTCCTTGATCAAGTAAAACCTTGTGGCCAATCCCCTGCCGGAAACCAACCCCAATTGGAACTGTTTCGAGACACGTTGCCGGAAGGATTCCGGTAGGGTCTCACGACTGATTTTCTTGGTATCGACGGAAGCCGCATCAGCACTCCCCTTTCGCCGGCGGCGGCACGGTGCCGAATGGGTACCGAAACCCTGCCATGGAACCTGTCATGAAAGGGTCTCGAAAGCCTACCAGAAGCAGACCATCGGAGACGTTCCGAAACCCTGTCAGAACCGTTCCGGATTTTAATCGCGGAGTCTTGCCGACACCCTTTCCGTCGAATCGTATGGAAACGGCTTTGGAAGCGCCGGAACCCTATGCCGGAAGGCTGGCGAAACCACTTCGAAACCCGATCGCGGCAAGTGTTCTGGTATCCTGCCAAATCCCCTTCCCAACACCCTTCCAGTCGGGGTAATGTCGAAGACACTACTTCCCCCATTCCCAATGACGACCTTTCTGACGGTCAAAGCGGCGGCACAATTCAGCAACCGATCACCGTCATCAGTCCGCCGAATTATCTATCCGATTCTGGAAGACAATCGACACCCGGATCGCCATCACATCGAGCCTGACGTTGCGACTGCAAAATCACTCCGTGTGAAGGGTGAAAATTTTGCCTGGAAAGTTTCCGAGGAACTCCTGAGCCGCGTGATGGCGGAAGAGGGGACGAAGACAAATTCGGAATCCAAACCCGCATCAAAAACTCCGCCGGATCAATCGGCTGCAATTCTTGAAATCTTCCGGAAGCAACTTGATATCAAAGACCAACAAATCGCCGCACAAAATGACGTCATCAAGGGACTGTCAGAGCGTGTGCGAGAAGGCAATATTCTGATGGGGTCACTCCAGCAGCAAATGTCACTGGCCGACGGATCGGGTCGCGGCAAGTCCGAGGTGCTTGACGCCGACCAATCTTCCGAACGGAACAGGCATGGGAGTGAACCGACATCCGAGTCGGACAAAAAGACGCACTGGCTGTTCCGCAAGATTTTCTAACCCGGTCACTTGAATACAACTGGTTCCCGCATCGGCGACGAAAAGACCACAGGCAATCGATATCGTTTGCCAGGCATCACGCGAGAGGGGATTGCCCAGTTATCACTTTTGGAAACGGCCCTTTGGCCGCTCAAGGGAGGAGTACGGGACGTCGCAACGTTCGACACGGCATACACATTCAAGGCAGGCACCGAAACGCAGCAAGCTCGCGTCAGCGTTTACGCACCGCTTGGTCTGCAATCTATCGACGAGTATGTGCTCTGGGGATTGCTCGGGATGAGTATGTCCCGCAAGGAGGCGGAACCGACGCTCATGGCGACACCATATTGGATCATCCAGAAACTCGGCATGTCGATTGGCGGGTTTCAGTACGAACAGTTACGGGCGTCGCTGGAACGTTTGGCCGCCGTCGCGTATCAGAACACCGCGTTTTACAATCCGGTGACGCAGCAGCACGAACGAGTGACGTTGCATTTATTTTCTTCCTACCTGCCGACTCGCGGCAGGGGAGCGAACGTCGACAGCGACAGAGCCTGGCGGATCGAATGGTCACCGATGTTTTTCAAAATGTGTCAGGCGACCGGCGGCACGCTGTTCTTTGATCTCGATGTCTACCGTGATCTGAGTCCCGCCGCCCGTCGGCTGTTCCTGAAACTCAAAGACCGCTTTTGGCGATCGAAACGAGTGTTCATGAATGTCGATGACCTGACGATCAACGGACTCGGGTTCTCTGCCGACCGGCCATTGAAGAAACGGAAGTTTGATCTGACGTCCTGCATCCGCGAGCTGCTCAGTCACGGCATTGTGGAACTCGGCAGAGGACAGACCGATCCAAAGGACATGTTTCTTAAACGAGGAAAGGGCCTGTACGTCGTTCAATTCTTAGAAGGGCCATACTTCCGCAAGCCGGTGTCCGAACACAGCACAACGCAAAAGATCGCGATTATGAACGATCCGCTGTACCAACCACTGTGCATGATCGGCGTCGATGAGGCTGGGATTCGCCGCCTGTTCAAGCAATACAGCAGGGGACTGATCCAACGCTGGATTCGCGTCACCGACGCTGCGATGCATGAGGCGCCGCGTGGATTCTCCGGATTCAAGACATCACCAGCGGCGTTCCTGATGGATGCGATCCAGAATGAGCGGATGCCGCCCGATTGGATCTATACCCATGAGAAAGAAGTCAAACGTCAGGAATGGGAGAACGAACGGCACACTCAAGCGGCTGCTGAAGCGGACTTGCGACATCAGTACCACGCTGATCGTTCGGCTGCCTTGCAAGCCTATCTAAGCACAACCGACGGTCGTTCACAGTTTGTCAGCTATGAGGCGACGTTCCGGGAGTTCTACCGGACTGTAGAACCTGACCGATTCCGTGACGCGGCCCGTGACGCGGCCACCGGCAAAGTGGAACGAGAACATTTTCAGTATCCGGACTTTGCCGTCTGGTTACTTGAGCAACATTTACCCACGGCGAAATGATAACTTCCACTCTTGGTGCTCGCCGGACCTTTTTCGCTTCGACTGCTTGGCGGTTGCCGGACCGAATATTGGTGATCGCCGGACCTTTTCAAAAAGATCATTTCTGTAAACTGGCATGGAAAAGCCAAAAACTCACTGCTGTCTTCCGCCTGACAAAGCGTCTTTCAAAGCACTCTCTGTTAAAGCAAAGCGAAGCGGGCTATCGCCCGTCTGCTTTGACAAGAATACTTAACGAAACGAACGGACCGGCGGAGCGGTCCATCAGAACATTCCACTCAAGAGAAAAGGCGCATGATCGATCGAAGTCGATGATCAGCGGAAGGAAGAATAGTTCCGCCGTGCGACCGCCGACCGATCGCCTGCGCCGGCGACCGAAAGGGGAGAGGGAGGCGATCAGAGATCGACCTGCAACACGGCTTGGGACAGCCGTAAAGCCTCCCACACTTCATGGGCAGAGCGTCGCCGGCTATCGCCGCGACAGGCGGGGCTTCCAGCGGGCGCGGCACTCGTACCTCGTGACCTCTGCTTCGCGTAACCCCCGCCTGTCGCGGCTCAGACTATCGTCGAGCCCGCGACGCTCGCCCGCACCACTCAGGCCCCACGGCCTGCGCGACCGCAGAGCGGAACGACACCACGGCTATTCGCCGTGG
>JAYUVA010000373.1:0-8087 GCA_043754375.1 Candidatus Kuenenia sp.
CAACGGTGTTGGGCCAAAGGCTTACAATATCAATGAAAAAGCGAACGTCACAGTCATGATGTGGGTTGACAGCAACGTCGTGGTCAACCATGCCTACGCTGACGGTGACCTGTCAGATGTCGCCATTGCAAAGATCATCGAAGACACTGCGAAGATTTTGAACTAGTCTTTCGATCGTCGCAACCGCAAACACCTGAAGCTGAGGTATCCTGCAAGATACCTCAGCTTTTTTCGTGCCTGGGAGTCTGTCTGATTACTGCTGGTTTTGAGAGCGGCAAGGCGCTAGCGGTCTGTTGATATAGTATGCAGAGTCAGCAATAAGTTTAACCCTGAGCCGCAGGCGATGGTTTCCGGTCACGCCGTCGCCTGCGGCTCAGGGTTAAACGATTAAACCAACCGTCGGCTAGCGCTTTGCGAGTCACGGGCCTGAAGTCTCGGGACAGACTCCTCGGCTTCCCACATGACTGCAGTTCTCAATGCGAGTGCATCAAGACTTCCGCATGGATGGCTTCTTTCGACGGGTGATTGGTGTGGATCGTGATGTGTCCGCTTTTGAATTCGGTTTTCTGGACATGAGGACGACCGGGTGGGACCGAGATTTCCACGGCATAACGATGCACCGAGCCCGTGGAACCGCCGAGTGGTTCTATTGAGGCTTTCAAAAACGGCGGATCGGCCTCAATGTCGGTGATCTGAAAAGGATCGGTCATGTCTTTTTGATTAACAATGAGCAGGAGTTTGACATGCCGTCCTTCGGATGACGGAAACTGGCCTAAGTGAAGAACCATTTTGTCCGGCAGAAACACCGCGCCCTCCAGCGGTTGCAGAATGAAATTTCCGTACTTGCGAGCCGTCAGTTTTGCTGTCACAAACGGAACCTGATCAACTCCCCTGAGGTTGATTTTAATATCCTCTTCGAACTTGCCCGCAGGAATGTCAGACGCAATCTCGACATCCAGGCGAAACCCCTTCGCCCATTTTTCTGACGCAATTTCTTCGACACTCATCGGGCTGACTTTGACCGTCACTTTGTCGGAAGGACTTTCGACAGATTCCACTTCCCACTGATCAGTCAAACGCGATGCGATCGCCGCCCGAAGAGTTCCCGCTTGTTCCAGATTGATGTTGCCCACAGACCAGAGGTTAGGTAACAGCTCGACCGGTATATCGATCGCGCCTTCCACGACGAAATTCACTTCGGTATTCTTCGGATCGTTCGTATAAACCGGACCACCGTGTCGGAATGCCCGATCGGGCGCGTTGCCTGCCTTCCAGTCAATCACAAGTCTTGTTTCTTCGCCCGGTTTCAACACTTTGGATTCGACCGCAAATTTCGTACACTTGCAGGTTGTTTTGCCTTCCTTCATGATCAGGTCCGCTTCACCTTCATTTCGGATGATAAAGGTGTGCTCTTTGTGCGAATCCACTGCCATCCGACCGAACGAATACGTGGTTTCGTCAAACACGATCTTTGGCCACGGGCCGGTTTTTGAGACCACCGGAAGGTCCACCGGCGTCGTGTGCGCGTCGCTCTCCAAATCCTGCGTCGGAAATGTGACTGGCACTTTCAATCCCTTTGTGGTGTCGCGAGGATCGTCCGGTGCGTGATTTCCGAGCACAACGACAGCGCCGGCCACAGCCACACAGGCTGCCAGCATGAGTCCAGCGACTAACAGTGGGTTTTTCATTTTAACAATCTCTGATAATGACTTTTGATCGTACTGCCAGCGGCATGCCGCTGCACCTGGAAAAAAGGTCAGGAACCAATAGCTCGCAACACCCATAGGGCCGTTTGGCTATGGGTGACTGACCCCTTTTTCAAGCCTGTGTATTTTAGCCAGCTGTTCTTCCTTCAGAAAACGATCCGCATGGCCCCATGCGCGATTGAGCTTTTCCAGTTGAAGAACTCTCTCGGCCGCCCCCTTCGCCGCCTCGCCATGCGCGCTGCCTGCCGCATCCAGCTGCTCGGCCAGACGATACCATGCATCAACCGACGAAGGATACAGAATTGTGCCCATCCGCAGATCCTGGATCGCCAGATTCCGAAACTGATCATTGTTGTCCAGCAGACCGGCATTCCATCGCACTTCAGCCCGCAGTCGGTAACTGAAACTGTTGCGGCGATCGGTGGAAATCAGATTTTCGCAGGCCTGCAACGCTTCATCCGACAATTTGTGATTGTCGTCATCCGCTTTGCTGCGACCAACTCTCGCCCCCATTTCGGTTCCGATATCCTCAGTTTCCGCGGCGCGCAAAGCTGCAGCTTCGGAGAGACGATACGCCAAAACCTCCGCAATTCGTTGGCGCGGAATCACACTTTGAGGATCGGCCTGATGGGCTTGCTGAAACTGGTCAAGTGCCCTCGACGGAAACTGAGCGTTGTTGAGCAGTGAATTACCAATCGCAATGTGATTCTCCGCGGCTGTGACCGGCAGCAGACCGTAGCGTAGAATCACTATGAATGCCACCAGACACGCTCCGGCATACAATCGACTGAGTTTTTTCCCACAGGTATCCGATTGAGGGTCGTCGCAAGTAATCCCCGCCGCCAGGCAAAGCAGGAGCGTGATCATCACCGCCGGCATTTCAAATCCGCCCGCCGCCAGCAGATTGACCATCATCGCCATCGCAGCAGCCAGGCAGGCTGCGGAATCCACAGGTCGAAATGAAGCCTTACCACGCGAAATCAGCAGTGGAACCCCACCGAGTAAAAGCATGCGAATCGGTTCGGAAGTCCACTCATCGGAACCGTTGAACCAGGTCCAGACAATGTGCAGCAGAAATCCACTCAGGATTCCGCCGACCACGATTCGCAGCGGCTTGACACGCGGAACGGCCCGCACCTCCTGTTCACCCCGTATTTCCTGCGGGCGCAGTTCTGTCGGACGTTGCATTAAACGCCAACCTGTGCAACCGATGATCAACAACAGCCCCGCGAGACCGATCATACCGCTCGAAGACCACGCATCGAGCACAAAGTTATGTGGATCACGAATCTCTTCACTTGATTCATCTGCCTTGTACTGCAGGTAAACCTGCCGAAAATTTCCCGGCCCCGCGCCGGTCAACGGCTGATCTCGAAGCATGTTCAACGTGCCGGTCCAGTACAGTAACCTGAATTGCAGCGATCGGGGCGATTCCAGAACCACTTCTTTGTCCAGGCCTCCTACCGCGACGCCAATCCCGACCGCCATTGCCGTAATGAGGCTTCCGGCAACAAGCCAGCGGAACACGCTTTGAACGGATGACCGGCGAATTCGTCTCAACAGCAGAATGCCCAGTCCGAAGCATGTCCCCAGCCATGCCGATCGACTCTTCGTCAAAATCAGGCAATAGGCGATCAGACAAACCTGAATCACCAGCAACATCGTGTTCAGCAACGAACCCCTGCCTCGCTCGCCGACTGTCGATGACGCCTGCCCGATCAACAACACCAGGCCTGTTGCCAGAATTCCGGCCAGCGTATTCGCCAGCGAGAACGTCGCAAACGGTTCCGAACTGCTCAACAGCCGATTTTCCCATGCGATTCGCGCCGAACCAAACATCGGGATTTCGTGTTCCTGAAACTGCTGATTGATCTCATTCACGCGGAAGAAGTGCGACGATTCGTCACTGGCCAACGCCTGGTCAAGTTCAGTTCGCAGGCTGCGATACCATTCGGACTGTTCCGCATAGAACACATGATGCTGCCAGATCCCGAAGCAACTGAGTCCGACGCAGACAGCGATCACAACCCCGATCCCCTGCGCCGTGGTCTGCCGATTCTGAAACAGCGAGCGAAAGATTCGCCAGGCGATCAACAACCCGATCCATTCAAACGTCAGATTTAATGCCGCTCGACGGTCACCTTCGAGTTGAAATACAGCCAGCGTTGAAATCACGTGCCCGACGGCCAGCAGCAACACGCCGAAATCGATTGCGTCGAACCGAGGCCACCGCGCGTGCGATTCATCCGTGGCCCACCATCGCTGCGATTCATGCAGCAACCCCAGCAGCATCCAGAGCACCACCAGATGCAGCCCGAGACCACTGATCGCTTCTTCGGTTGGCCACAGATATCCTGCAGTCAGCAGAGCGAACGCCAGCATGGAAATCGACAGACGCATTCGCTACCGCCTCTGCTTCTCCTGGATCTCGTTCACCGAACGTCGCCCCACTGTTTCCAAGATTGCGATCACCGCCAGCACACAGAAGATCAATGCCAGGACCAGTATCGCTCCGATCCAGTCCGGCACTTTGTACAACAGCAGTCCGCCGAGGCCGGTCATCATCGTTGTCAGATGAATCGTCAGGACCGCATGCGATGGTTTCATGCCAAGTTCGACAAGTCGATGCGAAAAATGACTCTTGTCACCATGAAATGGGCTCCGCCTCTGGCTGAGACGAATCAAAATCACCGAACAGAAGTCGTATAACGGCACCGCCATCACACACAACGGAGCCAGCATCACATATCGACTCCCCGTGCTTTCGTAAAACGTGCCCGTGACAGTCAATGTCGCCAGCAGAAACCCGATCAGATTACTGCCGCAGTCTCCCATAAAGATACTCGCGGGCGGCTTGTTCCAGACCAAAAATCCCATCAGGGAACCTGCCAGGAGTACTAACGGAACGGCAACCGACCATGCAGGCGTCCTGACCATCACAATCAGGATGGCCGCAAAGATTAATGAAGTAATCACACCAATCCCCGCCGACAGGCCGTCCATATTGTCCAGGAAATTCATCGCATTTGTGAGGACCAAAATCCAGAGGGTCGTTGCGATAAACCCGAACCACGGCTGACTGACAAACACGGTCGCGCGCACGCCTGCCGCGACGACTCCCACCGCCACCGACAATTGCAGCCCCAGTCGAAATTTCCATGACAGATTCCAGCGATCATCAGCCAGCCCTGTCAGAAACAACGCACACGCACCGATGCCAATTGCCAGAAACTGAGCCAGCCGCTCGGGCGTCTGCTGTATCGCCTCGACGACCGGATCAATGCCCGCCAGGTATTTCGATCCTCCCATCACGCACGCGAGCACGACCGTCACAGTCGGGATCATGAAGCCCATAAAAATCGCGATCCCGCCTCCGCGCGGCGTAGGCCGGACATGCACTTTGCGGTCACCCGGCAAATCGATCAGCCCCAGAGCCGGAGCCCACTTGCGAATGAGCGGCGCAATCGCGCAGGATAACGCAGCGGCGGTCAGAAATCCTGCAATTACGAACTCCAGCATCAGTCAAAACTCGCCAGTACCTGAGAAAATCGTCGCGGTGGCAGGTTGTACGCCACAAACCGCGACGCAAGCGAACTCAAAAGGCACCGAAGCTAAAGAGACACGATTTTTGGCGAGAAGACGACTTTCTCGCCAATAGTTGAACATACTTAAGAGGTGTTCTGGCCGAAAAATGAGTACAATCAGGGCATTGCCCTCGTAGCTCAGCAGGATAGAGCGGCGCTTTCCTAAAGCGCAGGCCACAGGTTCGACTCCTGTCGGGGGTACTCGGTAGGTACTAAAAACGCAGTCTTTTTGCTGTTTTTGCGTGTTTTATCTGGGAGAGGCAACACAGGCACCTCACTGCTTTCATGCGGTTTCGCGGACGTTCCGGTTTCTTCGTGGCCACCTGTGTGGCCACTTTTTGTCGCCTGTACCCGGTGGCTGATGAATGCGTCGAAGTGGCCATCTGTGATCTGAGCGTAACTGTCACGTTGAACTTTCACAGAATGCCCGATCCAGCCCGGCCCGATGCAGGATCAGCTTGAATGGCTTGTCGAGGTTGCTGTTCGCATCAGAAAATCGAGTGATGATTGGCGTATTCGCCGGAAGACTTACGGCACCGTCAGGCAATGCTGCCTGAAAGACGTCGTGCAAATGCTGCCGAATGTCTCTCAACGGCACGTAGCGAATATCCTTTCCTTCATGGTGCTTTGTCTTTGGGATCGTCACCCGCATTTTCCCATGATCCCAAAGAACATCGCCCCATGTCAGTTGAAAGACTTCCATCTTTCGAAGGACTGCATACCGCCAAAGTGCGACGAGCAAACGCCACGCAGCGTCAGGACAGAATTCAATGATTCGCTCGGTATCATTTCGAGTCAGGAAGTAGTCTCTGGCTCGGTTCGGCCTTGAACTGGATGCCTGTTACTCGAACGGATTTACCAGAATCAGCCCCAAGCGTTTCGCCCCGCTGAAGTAGACCTTTGCATGATCCACCTGTTTTCGCTTCGTGTTCTCGGCAAGTGGTACGCCCTTTGGATTCTTTTTCGTTTTCTTGAATCGTTCTTCGTCAAGCGATTTTCGAAACTTGTGTGCGTCGTCATGCGTAATTGTGCTGACGTCACGATCGTATCCAAAGAACTGAGTCAGTCTCTCTATTGCTGCCTTCCATTTGGAGACGGTGGAGTCTGACGCTCGTTCACCTTTAGCCGTCATCCCATCGGCCAGATACTCTGCAAGGAACTGACCGAGTTGGACAACCGGCTTCAATTCCGGAACGGGTTCGGGCTCGGCCGAGGCTCTCGATGTAGTCAATCCGGCGTTGACCAGCTTCGAGTGCAGCGTGTCCCCGATCTCGCCAGGCCAAATTGACGTTTGCTGGTTCAGTGTTCCTCTCGATGCTATGTAGGTCACCAAATGATCAACGTGCATTCCGATCTGTTCAGCGGTGGCCTGCGTCTGAGTCCTTTAAGGCAGTGCCCTGGGCTTCCATGCCGAACAACACGTCTGACAAATGTTGCCCACTGGCAAGTGCGTGCGTCTCAGGCAGTCAGAGAAACCGTGAAGCATGGGGGACCGTAAGGCATGGGTGATAAGGCCGCAAAGGCGACCAGATTGACACTCCGCAGGCCGAGGCGATATTGTCATATCCGTGGCGCGTCCAATATTCGATCTTGAACGCGTCGTGTGATATTGGGAAAAATCATCATGTCGCCCGTGTTTTTTGGCCCTCTTGGCCAATATCACGCGCCGGGTGTATTTCAGAGTTCGGCAGTGGAGAATGAATGTTCGACAAGGTATTGCTGGAACTACTGCACCGACTCGAAGCGATTGGAGACTCTTACGAAGAGTTGTTCGACTCTGCAGTACGTAGCCGTTGCACATGGAGCGCGGGCCGCGCGGTTTTGAAATGGAAAGTCGTTCGCCGCGGCCCGGTGAACGGGGTCGTTCTGCGTGAGGCGAGTCATGACGAAGCCCATGTCCAACCGAAACACGATCTTCTACGCAAAAGCGTGGTATCTCTACGTCACTGCGGTCGTGCTCACGATGCTCGCACTGTTTTGTACAATCCTCGGCCCGCTCTTCTTGTTCGATATCTTGAAGAGAGCAGACGGAAAGCCGGGCACCGAAGCTGGCGTGGCAATGTCCATCATGGCTATTCCAATGGTTTTGCTCGCGTTGCTTGGCTGGTTCAACGTTTACGCCCGGTTCAAACCTCTACTGCGAATTTGTAGCGAAGGACTGGAGATCAACGTTATCGGGGCTTCGAGTTTGGATGGCGTGCCTCTGATCCCCAACTTGGTTCGGGTAGCGTGGCTGATTTTTTCGCTGCAAGGATTCAAGAAACAAATTGGCTGGATTCCCTGGGAGACGTTCGGTAGCGTCGAGGTTGCGGGTTTGCCAATGATGCGATCACTGGTGATTAATGCAATAATCGCTTATCCAATTCTTCGTGGTGATGCTTTGACAGCAAAAATCGGTGATAGTGTTGCGTTTCGTGACGCCGAATTCCAAGAACCGTTAGACAAGATTGCTTCAGCTATTCAAGCGTGCTACGATGATCCAGAGAAAAGAAACGCATTGCCAAGCTTGCATCACTAACAAAACACGCAGAACAAAGCCGTGAACCGAAGCACTCAATCACGCGGCAACTGAAATCAAAGCCTTCCGTTCGTGGCCGGCTACGGCAGGCGTTCAACATCTCAACATATCGAAAGAACAAACAGTATGGAACAAAAATCGAACGACAAACGTTCGGTACGCTCTGAAGCCATTGCGGTTCTTTTGAGCGCGAGCGCAGGATCCGGTATCGGGTGGGTCGTATGGCTCGCTACGGGCAACATTGCAGTGGCTATTGGCGTGGCAGGTCCAATGGCCGCT
>JAYUVA010000374.1:0-4590 GCA_043754375.1 Candidatus Kuenenia sp.
CATCCGGGCTCCGCTGTGCTGCTGCTGAAACTGCTGGCTGACAAGTCCGGGATGGTTGCGGAGGCCGCGCTGAAGGCGCTTGCAAAAATCGATCTGGAATCCACTCGCCCGGTGCTGCTTGCCGCTGGTCTCTGTGGAACCAGTCTGCGAACCGTGGTCACGGCCGGCATCGAAGCGACGTCGGACGAGAAGAAATCGGAGTGGGAAACCCTTCTGCTGGAAGTTCTGCGGGGTGATGACACGAGCTCTGCCGCATTCGCCGTTTCGCTTCTCGCTCGGATTGCCGGAGACACACATCTGGAGATTTTTCAGAAACTGGCATCGCACAAAGCACCGGTTCTGCGAGCCGCAGCGGTCGAAGCACTGGCCCGCACGCAGGCGAAGCGCGCCATCTCTCAGATCAACGATGCATTGGAAGACACAGATCCGACCGTACGGGCACAAGCCGCGATGTCGGTAGCGACAATGTACAGTCCGCGAAGTGTGGAACTGCTGCAAAAGCTGGTGTTCGACAGCAATCTCAACGTGCGCCGCAATGCAGCGCAGTCGATGTCGCGGATTGATGAGTCTGACCTCGCCGACATAATCGCCAGGGCATTAGATCAGGAAACCGATGCGACCACTGTCGAATATCTGCTGGCCGCATTGCAACGAAACGGTGCGAACAGTTCGTTGCCGATTCTGCAGCGATACATCGAAGGAGATTCACCACAATTTCGTGAGCAGGCGGTGAAGGCACTTCGGAAGCTGAAGATTGCCGCCAGCGTTCCTGTCTTTCGCCGATTGCTGGACGACCACACCCCCGCGCTGCGACGTCAGGCAATTGAGCAATTGGCGGTCCTGAAGTCGGAGGGGGTTCTGCCTCGCTTGCGGGAGATGCTGAAGCAGGATTCGAATGAGACCGTGCGCGGTGCCTGTGCAAGAGCACTCGGAGACTTCGGCGACGAGACGTCCGTGCATCTTCTGGAAGAAGCACTGGAAGATCATCCGCTGGTGCGGTTGCAGGCTGTGATTGCCTTAGGTCTACTTGGACAGGCATCGGCGGGGCCGATATTGCTGTCATTGATGCGTGATCCGTTGCCAGAGATACGCTATCAGGCCGTACGAGCTGTAGCGCAACTGAAACTTGAAGGTGTGGAAGAGCAAATCGTTCCGCTGCTGGAAGATTCGGATGAAATGGTCCGTCGCGGTGCCGAGCAGTCGTTGCAGGATCTTGGACAGAGTATTGGATCGATTCGATCGAAACGACTCCGAAAACGGTTTGTCAGTCTGGCTTCCAGACTGACACCATCGTCCCTTGCCGGTGCAATACCGGGCGGTTCGAAAAGCCTGTTGATCCTCATCGTCGCCGTCATGTTTGTTGGCGGAGTCTGGGGATTTTCGAAATTGAGCTTTGTGATGGCTGGCGGAGAAAGTCTTCCCGTGGGTCGTGTCGTGAGCATAGGGGTTTCGGGATCGACAAAGATGGCCAGCGTGTTGCGCACAAAAGGAGTCCTCGATGTCTGGTCCATCGGCGACGGTAATCTGGCGGCCCGAGTCCGGGTACCAGTTACTGCTGAGAGCGTGATTTCCGAAGAAAAAGGCGGCACCATTCTTCTGATGGGGACGGAACTCGGGCGACTGGATCCAGAGTCCGGGTTTGATCCTGAGAAGATGCAGTCACTCAAACTGACGAAGCCGCCATCGTCAGTCTACTATCACCAACGGTCGAATTCTGTCTGCATTTTTGAGGTCACCGGTGCATCGACCGTTCTGAGGGTCATCGACGCCGCAACGCTCAAAGAAACAAAGAAGTTTACGATCAAAGCCGCATTGAACGGCATCGTCAGTCCGGACTTTTCGCTGGCTGCGATGCTGGATGCGAAAGGCGTACTCACCCTTTGTGAACTGGAATCGGGAAACGTCTTTTCTGCCTCTGTAACACAGATGACCGGCCAGAAAGACCTTGGGTTCGTCGTCTCAATCGCGTTTACTGATGACATGAAGTACGTCGGCTTTTGCACATCGACGAATTTTGTGGCACTGGACGTCAAGAACCTGCAGCTCGTCAAGAATATCCCAAGTCCCGATACCAGTGGATTTGTCTCGGCGCAATCAACAACGGGGACATCCGATTTTCAGGTGCTCTCGGGCTCTGGTCGCGTTTACAGCCTGTCAAACGAACTGCAAACTGTGAAGGAATCGCAGATCGAGCTCTCCACTCCTTTCACGATGTCTGCGATGGCCTCCGGCGGCGACCTTGTGGCCTTGGCTCATGGGGACTTCTACGGTTTTGATGTATACGGCATCAAAGAACAGAAAATTCTGCTTACGAATTCTGGTGAGGAATGAAAGCAGCCGATCTTTGGTTGTCCTCGCCGAAATCGGCCTTCCGGTTCGGGTTAGTGGCCGTGTTCCTTGCTGCCCTCGTGCCATATTCAGCCGTGTATGCCTTTGAGTATGTGCTTTGGGATGACAACGTCTATCTACTTGAGCGTCCCGAGATTCACGGCGGATTGACAGGCGATGGTATCCAGTGGGCGTTCACAACGTTTCAAAATGCAAACTGGCATCCGCTGACGTGGCTGTCATACATGCTGGAAATCGAGCTGTTGGGGTTGAACCCTGGTGTCATGCATCTGACCAACATTGGGCTTCATTGCCTCAATACAGTTCTGGTCGCCTGTGTTGTGAATGGCCTAACGGACAATCGCGGACTGTCACTGGCAGTTGCGTTGTTATTCGGCGTGCATCCGCAGCATGTGGAAGTAGTCGCATGGGTCTCAGAACGAAAAGAACTGCTCTGCATCTTCTTTGGACTGCAGTCGATGCTTGTGTGGCAGTGGTCCCGCATAAGCGGGAAATTGCGGCACCGGGGTTTTGCTTATCTGCTCTTCGGACTGAGTCTGCTTTCAAAGCAAATGCTTGTCACGCTGCCATTTCTGTTGGTGGTTCTGGCCGTATGTCCGCTGAAGTCGGATGACCATCAGATTCAATGGAAACGTATTGCGCATGCTGTTCGTTCCGTCTGGTGCTACTTTCTCCTGGCCTTTGGCTTCACCGTCGCGGTGTTCGCCGCGCAGCGATCCGGCGACGCGATCATATCGATAGATGTGTTACCAATTCGGTTTCGGCTGGCGAATGCCGTCCAAAGCCTGGTCCTTTATGTTGTTCAGACTTTTGTGCCGGTCCGGCTGAGTCCTTTTTACCGCCATTCGATGATGGACACTTCTGTCTCACTGGCTCTTGTCTGTTTTGCGATTCTGCTGGCTGCGGGTGTATGGGTCTTCAGGAATCGGAGACACCCATGCATTCTTGCTGGATCGCTCTGGTTTGTGGGGACACTGGTACCGGTAATTGGCATTGTTCAACTTGGCGCAGCTTCAAGAGCAGATCGTTATGTGTACTTTCCGCATATCGGACTCTTCTTGTGCATCGGCTCTTTGCCCATTTTTCAAAAAAAACGCCGAACGATCGTAGTCGCATCGCTCTTGCTTGTGGCAGCAACTTGTTGCAGCATACTGACATGGCGACAGTCGCAAATCTGGCGCAACAGTATTTCCCTGTGGACGGCTTGTCTGGAAGCTGATCCCGACAGTTTTCGTGGGCACGAACAACTAGCGTTAGCACTCCTGGTCGATGAGCAGATTGACAAAGCACTTACGGAATCGCAGATTGCCTTGCGATATATCGAAAACCGATCACTTGGTGGATCGTATACGACACTTGGATGTGCGCAACTCTTCAGTGGTGATATCGAAAATGCGGTGAAAAACCTGCGCGAAGCCATCAGAATTCGTCCGGATGATTATCGAGCGTTAATAAACCTGGGATATGCGCTTCGAATGACGGACCTGAGTGAATCAAAGCGACTGTTCGCACAGGCATTGGAGTACTCTCCGATGAGTGTCGAGGCTATGGGAAACCTCGCAAATTGTGAAGCGGAAGAAGGCAATTTCGCGGCAGCCATTGAATTGCTCAGAACAGCCATGAAGATCGATTCTGAGAACAATCAACTGAAGGAGAATCTGCGGACATTTCAGGAAGCGCAGCGGCTAAATCCGTCGCCTTGATAATCCGTCAGACCTTAAGCAATCCTTCACAATCGCTCTCCATGATACTACCTGTCGATCTGACGTTCAAACTTTGGATCTTAGTCACGTGGCTGAGTTCTCGTTTAACGGCAAGCCGCAGGCGACAGTGACTTGCGCCGACGCCTGCGGCTTGCCGTTAAACGATTAGATCAACAGCCCGACAGGAGTCTGTCTGAACATCGCGGTTTTTGTGAGCGGCAAGGCGCTAGCCGCCGGTTTTTGCGGGCGAATTACCCGCGGCTAGCGGTCTGTTGATTTAAGATACACAGTCAGGAATTTTGTTAAGAACTCGTCCAACATCAGCTTCGTGGAAAGTGCAGTGTTGCGTAGTTTTCCTTTTGTTCCGGCCCAAAGGGCCATTCGTTCTGATAGCCGGGCCGTTGGCCTTGTCATGACCCACATTTTCTCTGAAGAATCTGCCATTTTCGTTTAACCCGAGCCAACGGCGAGGATTCCACCGAGGCAGTGCGTGGCAACGCCGAGAAGGTTTTTTCTGAGGGAAATCGTGTGCTTCAAC
>JAYUVA010000375.1:0-3612 GCA_043754375.1 Candidatus Kuenenia sp.
CCTTGCCAGGGGGAGAAGGGACTTATTTTGGTGGGTCTGTTAACGGGATCACTAACGATAATTGTTTCAATGTGTCTGATGTCTTGTCATAAAAACGGAACTGAACGCGAACGGATTCCAGTGGGCGCCTATTGTCGAAAGACTCCCAGACAACCTCTCCATCTGTCACTCGCCGACCAGGTGCGGTCGGGAAATTTGGCGGTCCTGCCGCAGTCGTGATAATGCCGTCACTATTCAAATCATTTGTAGAAATACACACATATGCGATGTGAAATGCCTGGAGCGGTATTTGATCTGTACCGGGTCCAGTTGGCCATTCAAAAATCTCGTTTGGCATATCGCCATCAAAAATAACCGGAGCAAATACAATGCTTCCATCCATCAGCACTCGTGGATTCCCGGCGTTATAAATGGAACTGTTTGGCTGCCAATAGCTTCGCACGGAATCTGTCATGCCTGATGGCGACGGTCCTGGTGGCGTATCTGTCTGTCTCGGTGGATAGTAAGCGTATGGAATATACGGCGGACTTCGTTCCGCATCAGATACACCAGGGATGCCGTCGAAGTCCAATGAGACCCCGTGGTACCACGTGTCAAAAGTATGGCCTTTCATCGCAACCGGGGCAGCCGAACCGAGAGGGCCGGAGTTAATATTCAGGCATCGGGTGATGTGGAAATCACCAGTTTGTCCCGTGGCAGGATTCGTCCATAAGTGACCCGGAGTCACGAACCGCTGCAGCCGATGATCCCAGATCTCGACCTTCATCTCATGAACGTTCGTCAGCAGCAGATCTTCCACGCGACGAACACCGCCTCGGCCTTCGGGACTCGTAGACCCGTCGAACGTCGAAACGATGCCGTTACCTTGATTCAGGGTCAAAGGCATCCCTACGATGTCAAAAGGATTGCCATTTCCAAGGAGCGCGTCCCGAGTCCCCTCGTCATACCAAGAGTCTGCATTGCCCGGCAATTCAACTGTCGATGGTCCTTGCGGCCAATTGAAGTTCCCTGTCGATGTTTCAGCCTGCAGAAACGCACCAAGGAACTTGCTGGGGCCAAGTGCAGCGGCCGGATGGACAGTGTGCTCCCGAGACAACCCTGTAATCGGATTGAACCCAAATCTATTGGTCGGAACGGCCAGAATATCGAGCGCAGCTCCGGCAGTCTCATTCGACAGCGATGCACTGCCAACAAAAGTCGCTCTCTGTAGCCCACCAATATTCGTAGCAAACGCCGAGTAATCATAGAGCCGATAAAAATCGTCAGTGGCTGCCGCGCCAAGTGGCTGGAACAGGCCATCGTAGGTGGCGTTGTTCGACGGGTTCGTTTGACCAAGAAAGAAATTGAAACCCGATTGTGCTGTCGGCTGGGGAGCCAGATTCTTTCCGGCATAGGAAATAGGTTCCCTGACAAGCATCATGCGGCGATAGAGATTTCCGTTGCGGAGGAAATAACACACCTCGGCGGCGGGAGAACTTCCAATCGAATTCGCAGCGAGCGATCCGTCATCGGTTTCCGGCTGATTTGGATTGTTCGCCAGTCCAGAAGTGCCGTTGCTGCGATCAACAAGCTCGGTCGCACGTCCAAAATACGGCGAAGCGTCGATGTCGTCGAAAAGGATATTGGAACTGACGGTGAACTGAATCTTGTCATCCAGGCCGCTGTCCGGCTCGTTCATCGAGAAATACAGATAACCGGCTCGATTTGAAAACGAAGTGACGGACTTTGCTGAGTCTTCAGTCGGATAAAATGGGAGCGAGTATCGCATCGTCCGATGCTGAAAGTCCTTGTTCATCACAGTAAACACTGATCGAGCTCGCTGGTCGTTCTCAGAAATGCCACGCTGCTTCGACATACTGCGCGTGGTGATCTGAAAGATCGTGGCAAACATTGTCATCATCAGCAACACAAGGCTGACAGAGACCAGCATTTCGACGAGCGTAAACGCGGAGCGATTGTTTGATTGCTTCTTTATCGTACGATGTTTAGTTTTCATGGTCATGCCTTGGAGCACAACCCCCTCATCCGGCCTTCGGCCACCTTCTCCCCCGAACTCGGGGGAGAAGGGACATGGGGACTGCTGTTTGTGAACTTCTGCTGTTTATCGATCACCGATTTGACGGGAGGCTGACGGAGCCCATGGGATAGACATCAATGACGCCTGGCAGGAACATCGCTTTGCCACCGATTGCAGACTGAATCACCGGCGATTCAAGGGTGATCTGGTAGCCGTTGCCTGTGGCCGCTCCAATCGGGATTCCGCTTGCTTCGCGGTGTGCCTGCACGCGATACCAGCGTGCATTTGTGACGTCCAGCACGTAGCCGGATTTTTTTAGTGCAGGCTCAATCACATCACCTTGTTCATTCAAACCGCCGTCTAGAAAAACATTGAGCGTATAAGAGCCTTTGACAAATCCAGCGGTGTAGAGCCGCTCGTCGTCGGGTGTTACGGATTTATTATGCGTGACGACAACATCAACGCCCCGCGCCTGACCGTCCGAGCCACGTCGTACAGTCAGCAGCCAGTTGTAATCATGGGTCCGAGACGACTGAAGCAAGACTCGCCCCACCAGATAACTACCGGTCGCTGCGTCGTAAAACTGTGCTGGCAGCATCCGTTCGTTACTTGCAATTGTCGTCACCGGATCCACCGAGATTCCGTCCAGAAATCCGTTCAGATTCAGGTCTTCACCAGGGTCCATGGAGTCATTGAAATTGATGTCTTCGGTCCAGACCGCTACGTTGGAACCGCCAATTGCGATGAGCGGCAACGAGACGCTGAATCTGCCATCGATTGAGAAAACCACAATTCGGCAGACGTCAGGATCCGGGATAATCTGAGTTCCGGCGTTCCGAGGCACTTGATTTGTGGCAGTTTGCACGTCGGTGAGATCAAGGTCATCTGGAAGCTTTAGCCCGGCCACGCGTCCCGATGTGCTGAATGTCAAAGTTCCATCGTCCAACACAAACTGCTCGGCAATAGTATCAACCTTCGTTTCCCAACCGTCGCCCAGCTTAGAGAGGGATGATCCAAGCAACTGCAGCGATCTCGCTTGGTCAGGCGTGAGGACAGGATCAGGATTCAGCCCATTGCCACCCCATGTACTGATCGTCGCCGTGCGAACTCCACCATCGTAACGTGGGAGCACGTCAAACGGCTCAGGCACGCCATTATTGTCTGAGTCGATATTACCGAACCAGTCGCAAAGACCGCGTAACGTGGAATCGTTTGGTAGCGTTGGATCATTAGCAGCAGAAAGCGCTGGAAAAGTCGACCAGGTTGCCCCGGGTGCGGCCGCTATTTCAAAATACCCTGAGGGATCGACGATGTAGCGCTGTTCTGTCCGGTTCCGAATATGCTCGTCAAGATTTGTGTCGCCATCCGGGTCAAACAACAATTCTTTCCGCATCTGCACGAGTGCTTTGGCGTTGGTCATGAGAATTGCGGCGTTCGTCAGTTGTGTCGCCTGGACAGATCGCAATACAGAAATTGGAAACAGAACTGCCACCGATGAAACTCCGATGCTCATGATCAGCATCGACATGAGTACTTCTGTCAGGGTGACACCGCCACGAAGCGCACAGACCCCCTCATCCGGCCTTCGGCCACCT
>JAYUVA010000376.1:0-2972 GCA_043754375.1 Candidatus Kuenenia sp.
GAATACTGTTTAGTATTCCCGCACACCGGCCTACTTTTTATCAAGCCACCCGAAACACATCATAAAAGATGATTCGAGCTGCCCTGTAATTTAGTCGTCCGATATTTATTACCGCTGTCGCCACAGCGATGCATGACACGCAATGCCATCGCCTCGTCGCCGACTCTAACACGCGCTCGACAGATGACAATAGCGGAATCCGAAATAATCTAAAGTTAATCAGAAGTGACCTGGACGAAAAATGAGCGGCAGTTCAAACCAATTTCAGATGAACTACTGAATGTGAATTGTTGCGGGCACCAGTGATGCTATCCTGATGTGGTACGTTACACGAATCAATTAACGATTCTGTAACGCACAGTCATTCCGGAAGACGAACTAAACTGCGTGCCACCAGTTGGCAGCACGCGGGTTAATGAGTAAGCCGATGTGGTGAAATCCTTCAGAGGATTCTGCCACATCGGTTTTTTTTTTGCCTGTGGATTGAACAGGAGAAGAGAGGATTGCCATGAACTACGTGAGTTGGTTGGGACTGGGTCTCGCGGTTGCCGGTCTGCTAAGTCTTTTGGTATCGGGGCCGGGGTTTCGCCTGGGGTTGTGGAGTTTCAAAACGGGAATCGCTCTTGTGAAAGCCGCTGGCTACATCAGCGCAGCTGCGTCGGTCGTATGTCTCTCCGGTTTAGCTGTCTGGCAAGCCGGGATATTTCCGCAAGGAATGATTCCTGCGATTGTTGGCCTTGTGATCGGATCTGGTGTCCTCGGGATGACGCTCAAGTGGAAACACAACCTGACGAGCGTGCCGTACATCCACGACATCACGACTGATACCGAGAATCCGCCTCTGTTCGTCGCCGTTCTGCCGCTGCGTGGCGACGCGGACAACTCTGCCGAATACGGTGGACCAGATCTTGCCAGACAACAGAAAAAAGGATATCCCGATCTGAAGCCCGGCTTTGTCAGTCGTCCACCCGTCGCAGCGTATGGCGAAGCTTTGCAGGCGGCGAAGGATATGGGCTGGCAGATTGTGGCATCCGATCCGACATCTCTGCGAATAGAAGCCACCGACACAACTCCCTGGTTCGGCTTCAGGGATGACGTTGTTGTGCGCCTCAGCCCGGATCAGGCAGGCAGTCGCATCGACGTGCGTTCGGTGTCGCGCGTGGGCAAGAGCGACGTCGGCACCAATGCCCGTCGGATCAGTGCCTATTTAACTCGATTAAAGTGAGATGTTCTTGTGCTAACGTGACCGGGCGTGAATTCGCCGGAGATCCGCGAGAAGGTCTGCCACCGACTTCAATGGCTCGGAGCGCAGCTCAATCCCGCAGCCAATCGAGCAGGAAACACGCTTCTAAGCCATGACGAAAGCCGAATCTCCATTCTTCGCGTCCCAGCGGACGAGGAAGCGGTGATTGCAAGGCATGCAGCAAGTGCGCTCACCGACGGGCCTGTCCACCCAACTTCCAGCAATTGGAGAGCCTCATGAACAAACCATTGTCTCCGCACGAGCTCGCGAACATCGACGGATACTGGCGCGCGGCCAACTATCTCTCGGTCGGTCAGATCTACTTGCTCGATAACCCGCTCCTGAGGGAACCACTGAAGCGAGAGCACGTCAAACCCCGCCTGCTCGGTCACTGGGGCACGTCACCCGGATTGAACCTCCTTTACGTCCATCTCAATCGGGTCATCGCCGCCCAGGACCTGAATGTGCTCTTCATCACCGGACCTGGCCACGGCGGGCCTTCGCTGGTCGCACACGCCTACCTCGAAGGCACGTACACCGAGGTGTACCCGAGCGTCACTGAAGACGAAGTCGGGATGAAGAAGCTGTTTAAGCAGTTTAGTTTTCCCGGTGGCATTCCCAGTCACGTTGCTCCAGAGACGCCCGGCAGTATCCACGAGGGTGGCGAACTGGGTTATGCCTTATCACATGCTTTTGGAGCCGCATTCGACAACCCTGACCTGATCGTGGCGGCAGTTGTCGGCGATGGCGAGGCCGAGACCGGCCCGCTGGCGACGAGTTGGCACTCCAACAAGTTCCTCAATCCCGTCACCGATGGTGCGGTGCTGCCGATTCTGCACATGAACGGCTACAAGATCGCCAGCCCGACGATTCTGGCTCGCATTCCTGAAGACGAGTTGCAGAAACTGTTCGAGGGCTACGGATACAAGCCGTACATGGTTGAGGGGCACGAGCCGGAGCAGGTCCATCAGCAACTCGCAGCCGTCATGGATACCGTGACTGCGGAGATCCAACAGATCTGGTCCGATGCGAGGACTCAGGGAATTACGCGCCGGCCCGTTTGGCCCATGATCATCCTCCGCACTCCCAAGGGCTGGACGTGTCCCGCCGAAATCGACGGGAAAAAGTGTGAGGACTATTGGCGGTCGCATCAGGTGCCGATGGGCGACATGGACAAGGCTGGGCATGTCGAGATTCTCGAACAGTGGATGAAGAGCTATCGCCCTGACGAGCTATTCAATGCCGCTGGCAAGCTCATGCCCGAGATCGCACAACTCGCTCCGAAAGCTACGCGACGCATGAGCGCCAATCCACACGGCAACGGCGGCTTGTTGCTGGAAGACCTGCGGATGCCCGACTACCGCAAATACGCCGTCAAGGTCACCAGCCCAGGTGCAGCGGACGCCGAATCGACTCGCGAAATGGGTAAATTCCTTCGCGACGTGATGCTTCTCAATCTGCCGAGCAAAAACTTCCGACTGTTTAGCCCGGATGAGAACAACTCGAACCGCTGGCAGGACGTGCTGGAAGTGACGAACCGGACCTGGATGGCGGAACGTTATGACACCGACGACAAACTGGCCCCGGATGGTCGGGTGATGGAAATGCTCTCCGAGCACCAGTGCCAGGGCTGGCTCGAAGGCTACCTGCTGACTGGCAGGCACGGGTTCTTTTCTTGCTACGAAGCATTCATTCATATCGTCGACTCGATGTTCAATCAGCACGCCAA
>JAYUVA010000377.1:0-5128 GCA_043754375.1 Candidatus Kuenenia sp.
GACTGGCCACCGACCAGCAGGTACGGTATCTGCTGTCGACGAAACTCCTGTTCAAAGACGCGGGGCTGTTCGTTGGTGCGAAACAGGATGGCCACATGCTTCGCCTTCACGCCCAGTTCTTTGATCAGATAGGCGATTTCGCTGACAACGTTTTCCGCTTCCGCCGTTTCGTCGTCGAACACCTGAATGCGAATCGGTGATCCCGCCTTCTTATTGGGGATCAACGTCTTGTCATGCCGCTGCCGATTGTGCTTCACCAGCCGATTCGCATACTCCAGAATTCTGTCTGTACAGCGATAGTTGTTCTCCAGCCGAACAACCCGAGCCCCCGGAAAATGGCCGGCGAAATTGATGATGTGCTCGACATCCGCACCGCGCCAGCCGTAGATAGACTGGTCGTCGTCGCCCACCACACAAAGGTTTCGATGAGGCTTCACGAGTGCTTCGATCAGTTGAAACTGGACTCCATTGGTGTCCTGATACTCATCAATCTGGATATGATCAAATCTGGACTGGTGCCGTTGCAGGACGTTCGGAAATCCCTGAAACAGCTTGACCGTGAGGAGCAGCAGATCGTCAAAATCCACGGCACCGCACGCACGAAGCTGCTTTTGATACCGCTTGTAGCCCATGGCCGCGATCAGATCGAAATCCGTTTCGGTGTTGCTGCTGGCTTCGTGATCCTGGATACCCATCATTTTCCAGCGACTGATGCGATTGATCAGATCGCTCGGTTTCATGGCACCGTCGCCGAGGCGGATGTCTCGCAGTGCCGTGCGGGCAGCCGATTCCTGATCGTTGCGGTCGTAGATCGCGAATTTCTTCGGATAACCGAGCGAATCAATGTCTTCCCGCAGCACTCTGACGCAGTACGCATGAAAAGTGGAGACGACCGGACGCTGCTTAAACTGACGTCCGATGAGCTGAATGGCCCGCTCCTTCATTTCTTTGGCGGCCTTATTTGTAAAGGTCACGGAAAGGATTCGATCCGGGCGAATTCCGTGCGCGATCAGATTGGCCATCCGATACGTGATCACGCGAGTCTTCCCGGTGCCGGCACCGGCAAGGACCAGCAGCGGCCCCGACAGGATTGACGCCGCTTCACGTTGTGGAGGATTGAGTCCGGACAGATTCACCATGTTTCAACACAGATCCGTGCCTCTTCAGGCCGCAAATACAAGCAGAATTCCCGCAAGTTCCGACGCAGGGGGAGGCAGGCTACTGAGAAGTATAGCCAAACGCAATTCAGCGGGCGTCGGACCTCAATTTCTGCAGAATCTGCATTTCATCTGCGCAACAGGCGGTCCTGAATCCGGCGTTGCGATCCTTTCTGCCGACCCGGCACGATGTGTCCGGTTGAAAATGCCGAACACAATACATTTCCATCGAAAGCGCAGAATTGGTGGTTCCATCTGTCTGGACAGCACAAACCGGCCTGCGATATCAACCCGCCCGCCGCGTCAGACCGGCACACGAATCACTGAAGACGTGCATCGGTCTGGCCTGGTCAGAACAGAGTTACAAGCAATAAACAAACAGATCGAACAATGCTGCGAAGTGCTGTTCGAGGCTCAGGAAATCGCAACATCGCGCATTGACATGACGATTGACTCCGATCTTATGAATCTGTTTTGCAGATTCATGACATCTGTCATCAGGATTCCTGTTGAAAAAGCCTGTTGTAGCGATTCTGCTGAACTTCGATACCAGTCGGACCGATACTCAATGATACGTTTTGCTGTTGAGTTTCGGGCACTTGCTGTTCGTCACGGAGGATTGAATGGCTACCAGGGTCAATGAAGACGTTTCTGATGTCTGGGTTGCGTATAAGCAGGATCAGAGCAATCAGGAGCTGCGGAACCGCTTGATGGAGCGGTATCTGTCGCTGGTCAGATACAACGCTGAAAGAGTCTGGGCGAAATTGCCCGAAGGCGTGGATCTGAACGACTTGATGTCCGCCGGAGTCTTTGGTTTGATGGATGCCATCGAAGCCTTTGACATGGACCGTGGTGTCAAATTCGAAACCTACTGCGTGCCTCGTATTCGCGGCGCAATGCTGGACGAACTGCGTACTATGGACTGGGTACCACGTCTGGTCCGCAGCAAAGCCAGTAAGGTGGAAGCCGCACGAAAGCTTGTCGAAGCTCGTGTTGGTCGTCCGCCGACAGAAGCCGAAATCGCGGAGCAGATGGGCTTGCCGATTCAGGAATTTGAACGGATGAAATCGGACGCCAGCGCGGTCAATCTGGTGAGCCTCGAAAAGAAATGGTACGAAACTGACAGCTACAAGGACGTTCGCGAAGTCGATGTCGTCGAAGACATTAAGTGTGAAGATCCAACTGTGGGCATCCAGAAAATGGATGTGATGCGTCTGGTCACCAAGGGACTCAATCGCAACGAACGCCTGATCATCATTCTGTATTACTACGAAGAACTTACGATGAAGGATATCGGCAACACCCTGGGTTTGTCGGAATCCCGCGTCAGCCAGATGCACTCCAGCATCGTCGCTCGCCTGAAAGAGCAACTCGAACGCCGTCGCCCGGAATTCGGCTGATTGTGACTTCAAGGCAGATCACGAAACACGAAACACGCACACGCCCGGCACAGACTTCTGTGCCGGGCGTTTTTCGTTGCCCGTGAAAGTCGTTGCGGACACGTGTGATCCGGTGTTTCTGTTCAATTCACACAGTCTTCTCCGGGCAGGGGAGGCAGTCTTCCGGTTCCAGACTGCCGGACACAGCAGTAGAGCGGTGTTCGCCTGTTTTTTGAATTTCCGGGAACGAATTTTGATGTTCTCAATCATCCGGCCGAGCGGCCCGGCCAATCGGTCTGGCTGTCCCGCCAGACAGGTGCCCAGCTTGTCCTCGCGAACACGATTCCCGATCTAAGCATGTCGGTGCATTGGGGGCCGCGCGAAAGAGAAGAGAATCAGCGAGAGTTGAGTCAAAGGTCCGACACTTCGATCTGGATTGTCAAGGCGGAGCATGTCGGGCGACCGAAGATTGTGCTGGCCACTACCGATTTTTCTGATGTCAGTTTCAAAGCTGTTAAAAGGGGGCTGTGGCTCGCCCAGCAGGCCGGGGCTGAATTTCATCTGTTGCATGTCGTTGATGAAAAGGATGTCCCGGATCATCTAGTCTCGATAATTCCAAAGGGAAGTTCCCTCCGACAGGAGATCAATGACGAAGCAGCAGGACGTATGGAAGTGTTTCTGGAATCATTGACGGTTGATCGGACGCAGATTCAGGTGCATTTGTCCTGGGGAACACCTTGGCAGGAAATTGGACGGATTTCACAGCATCAGGCTGCCGACTTGATTGTCATGGGAACGGTGGGCCGCAGTGGCATCAAAGGAGTTCTGCTTGGAAATACCGCCGAGAAGGTGCTCGATACGTGCGATTGCAGCGTTCTGACAATCAAACCTGACGATTTCGTTTCCCCGATTGCCAAGGCAACGTGATCGCTGTATCGACAGAAATACGCCACAGTTCCTGACTCCAGTCACAAGAGTGTGCCCACGTTCGCGATGATCATTTTTCACACCCTGCAAAGACTCTCAGATGTCACCGATTGTGGTGAGTCATCCTTCAATCTCCAGCCAGGCGGCGTTGAGCGCCGCTGGTGGTTCCGTAGCGGTTGATCTGAACAGCACGCAGAGCAGATTGAATGCCATAATTCGGCCAGTGACTTCAAAGGCAAATTCGGCATCCAGATGAGTAGGACACTCCAGGATGTCCGTCCCGTTGATCCGTACGGCATTGGGACTTTCGCTCGCCTGCAGTACGATCCGGAGCGTGGTGGTGTCGTCGATGCCTGTCGGGCAATGAAAACCACGAGTCAGCAGTACACCAGATTCACGTTGTGGCTCAGGGATCACAAACGGCAATTGACAGCGGATCACTTCGCCGACAGGCTGCCCGTTGGCATCAATGAATTGTGATTCCCATGGCCCAGCCAGGCGAATTCTGTGATTCTTCATAACGCAGGGTCTGTCATGTTCTGTTCGGTTAACTGCCGGAAATCAACTGCGTCAGGAACAACTCCGGATCATCGACAGGTTTCGGTTTATCGCCATCCCATTCGACAAGTCCTGTTTGTTCGATCACAAACATCGCTGGCCTGATGTCGGCCACCGGGCCTTTGGAAGGCAGGATCGCGGTGCCCCACTTGACCGAACCGGAATCCGGGTATCCGGAGCGGGTGTCATGGAGCACAGGGAAAGGAAAATTCTCAGCCTGCGATTTGAATTCCGGGGTCAGCGGCGTCGAAATCGCGATCAGTCTGATGCCAGTCCGTTTGATCGCGTCAGCAAACTCCCGAATGCGCCGCATCAATGGATCACCGTCGAGTCCTTGACGGGCGTCAAAGAAAACCAGCACAATTCGATGTCGATGCAGATAGCTTTGCAGGTTCACCTGTCGGCCATTCTGATCAAGCAACTGAAATGCCGGTGCGGGCCGGTCATCTGCAAACGTGGCCGTGACCTTCACCGCATCATGAGGAGTCAGAATTCTCCATGTCGTTGCTGCGGCGACCAACAGTAGCACGCTGCCAAAGAGTTTTTCACGAAGTTGCATTATTCTGATCTCGAGTCAATTTCTGCCTTAGACGCTGAAACCCGCGAATCCAGCGATCGTAGTTGTCTGTTTTCATCGCAAAAAATTCCGCCACCTGAGCCTGCGGCAGAATCAAAAATTCTTCCCGCCGAATTCCCTCCAGCACACTTTTCGCCGCATCGTCGGCGGTGATCGAATGCAGATGCAGGTAGCGATGTATCGGATCGGATTCGTCGAGCATATCAGTTTCGACGCCCAATGGGCAGACGACCGAGACTCGGATACCACTGCGTCCGTAACAAACTGACAGCCATTCCGCCATCGCAACGTCGGCATGTTTTGTCACTGAATAGGACGCGGAACCGATCTCCATCAGGAGCCCGGCGGCCGATGCTGTGTGAATCAGATAGCCCTCGCCGCGTTCCTGCATGTGCGGCACAACTGCACGCGCAGCAAACAGTCGCGACATCACGTTGATGTCCCACATTCGCTGCCAGTCCGAATTGCTCGATTCCAGGCCGCCTTTCACCGTGATGCCAGCGTTCGAACAGAAGATATCCACGCGACCG
>JAYUVA010000378.1:0-11760 GCA_043754375.1 Candidatus Kuenenia sp.
AATTCGGTTCTTATTGTCGATCTCGCCCTTCGGCGACACTTGGCGGTGGTGCAGAGAAGACCTTCGTGCCTCTGACCGAAACAATGCCCTGAGTCGGCGTATTTTCAGCGACGGAATTCATATTCTCGTTCGACGCGACCAATTCGGACCGCAAAACAGTCGTACCAGTGTGATCGCCCAAGTTCCTGAGCCGCCCTGTGCTCGGCAACATCGTGCCAGCAACGAATTGCATCAAGGTCACGCCAGTACGAAACTGTAATGCCGACGCCGGACGCATCACGCACACTTTCGACGCCTAAATAACCGTCCTGCTCTGCCGCAAGTTCCAGCATACGATTTGCCGTTGCCTCGTACGAGGCCTGATCCCCGTCATTGCGTCTTGACGTGAAAACAACAGAGTAGTACGGCGGTGGCGGAGTGCGGGCGATAGTTTCGTCGGTTGCCATTCGATCAGATCGCACAACACAAGGATTTTAGTTGATTCGTCACCACCGAGAACGCAGGCGCGCACTCGGAACTACCACACATCTTAGTAAAACCAATGCCGGTTGCCAAAGAATGTCCGTCGTGCGTCGTTGCGCAGGAGTGTCGCGCGTTCAGGGAGCGAGGGCGGTTGTTAATTTTCCTGCCCGTCATTTTCCTGCCATCCGGGTTCCTCGTCACGGCGGAGCGTGACGGCTACGTTGCACAACTTCGGTCGAAGGCTTGCCGAATTCAGGAGGTTTGCGTTAGATTTCGTCAATTCGGGTGGTTTGCTGGTTCTGGCAAAGCATCACAGCGGGCATAAACAACAAAGGGCAGGAGGCCGTTTCTTATGACAACTTCACACGGGCGCAAGATACAGAGTCGCCGCGCGCTGGCCATTATGGCGTGGGTGTCGCTGGTGATTATCGCCGGGCTGCTCTGGTACGGGCAGGAAGAAGATATCATCCGGATTCAGGCGTGGGAACCTGCTGCGTTGCTGCTGTCTGCATACTCCGCATTTCTCGCTATTTTTGGCTGGCTGCTGTTTGCGCCTGAGAGAAAATCGGCGGAAGAATCACCTGCCCTGTTTTTTTCCGGCATGTTGACGCTCATTCCCCCTTGTTTTATCGCCTTTCACCTGATGCCGCCGTCATCGCCACTCCGTGGTTGGCTCACGCTGGGTGTGTTTGTGTTTGGGCTGTTTGCGATCTTAAGCCCGCTGCCAGCCGAAGTGTTTGCAGTGCCACGCGATCGAAAGTCGTATCTGCAGCCGCTTACCGATAGTTATCTTTCCGTCATCGATGTCGAAGAACGGCAACTTGACCTTCAAAGCCTGGTGCCACGTTCCTATTACTCACTCGCCACACCGGACGTCGCACGATCGCCTACGACGCCCGGGAGCACTGCGCGCGATCCGTGGACTGATCCATTTTATGGGACAGGACGTGCAATGAGCGAAGTTGGTTCCACGCGACGATCGCCGTATTCCGAAAGCCGATCTCGTGGTTCTGATTCACGATCGGAGTCGGCATTGTTGCACGAATCTGTTGTGCGGGAATCCGGACGTGATGCAGCGTCCCGAGAGGAACGTTTTCGCGACACAGAAACGCGCGACAGGACACCGGAAGACAATCGTAATCGACCCTTGCCTCAATCTCGTGAAACGCAGCGCGCATCTGGTCTTGGATATCCGGTGCCTCGAACCAGTGTACCTCCTGTGCCACCGATGCCGCCTGCGATTCCTTCCGACCCTGCGATTCCGTCGAGTCCAGGTGTGTCGCGACCTCCGATGAGTGCTCGTTCTGCCTTCGCTCCGCGCGAATCCAGAGCTCCCAACTATCAGCCACAATCCACAGCTCCGGTGACCAGCACACCCGGGAGCGGACTTTCGGAGACAGTTCAACCGTCAGCAGCATCGGCTTCCTCGACTGCCCCTCGCCGACCTTTGACGGAACCTGGCACGCGAACCTCGCCGCCTGTCGGATTCCAGACGCCATCCGCCTCGCGGCCCATCACTTCATCACCGCCGCCCGTGCCGTCGTATCAAGCCGCGGAAACAGATCTGCGTGAACTGGACCGCCGGATCAAGGAACTGGAAGCGGATGACGAACACGACGAGGATTTCGCAGGCGACTCGGCCGTGCAGTCAGCGATGTCACCAGCGGCTCGCACATCTGCTCCGAACGATGTGAAAATGGAACGGCTCAAAGATGAACTCGGCGGAGAGATGATTGACGGCACGATTCGCGTTTTCTTTGAAGTCGGCCAGAAGCGGGCTCACCTGCATGTTCCGTTTTCACCGCCGCTGCCTGGCTTACCGGAAGTGGAGTGTGAAGCCGTGAGTGACGATACTGTGCGTTGCAAAGTTGCAGTTCGCCAGCCCTATGGTATCCGCATCGAGGTTCGCCGATCTGACGTATCACAATCGCTGCATACCGACATCAGTTTCGCTGCGGTCTACACGCCATCAGCGCGACGCGGGTAAGAGCCAGTACTGCGATCCTCGTCGCCTGGACATTCATATCCGAGAAATTCGCCATGCACCGTCGCATTATCGAACGGCTGTTAAGGATCGTTCGAGAAATAACTGTCTCATTGTCGCCTTTCGCTCCGCGAAAGCAGCGTTGCTTTCGCGGAGCGAAAGGCGACACTAATTCCGCGAACGATCCTAAGGCACAACAACTTTCGCTTCGACTTTGTGTGCTGGCCATGCGACGGACATGAATGTCCATCCTACAGACGATTACTGAACAACGTCGCTACTTTGCCGGAAGTGACTCAAAGTCGCCGGCAGAGACGATGAAAAGGCGTTCTGGTTTCAGGTGCTTCTTCAGCGCCGCGTTGACGTCTTCCACTGTCAGGTTGCGGATTTTCGATTCGAAGTCAGCAACATACTTCATGTCACGTCCGATGAATGCATACGCTTCCAGCATTGGAATCAATGAGTTTTCTTCAGTGCGTGAAACCTGCTGTGATTGCAGATAGCCTTCTTTGGCCTGATCGAGTTCTTCCTGAGTGATTCCGTCCGCCACCAGCCGCTTGAGTTCTTCCTGGATGGCTTCGTGCAGTTTTGCGGAATTGGCGGGATTGGAAATGGCGAAGATGTAAAACGAAGTGCGCTCATCAACGGCGGATGCCTGCAGGTTGGACTGCACGGTGTATGACAAGCCATCTTTCTGACGAACACGATCGGCAAGACGTGACGACAATCCACCGGCACCAAGCACAAAGTTTCCGATGGATAGTGCTGAATAGTCGGGATGACTGTCCTTCATGGGCAAGGTCATGGCAGCGAAATACGCGGCGTTGGCCTTATCCGGTGTGTTAATCTGCACGAAATCCCCGGTCAGATTGTTGACGGAGCTTCGAGGAATGCGTTCAAACACTGCATTCGACGCCCAGCCCTTCGTGAATTCATCGACGGCCGGAACCACAAGGGTTTTGTCAAAGTCACCGATGATCGTCAGTTCGCCCACGGAAGATCCCACCAATCTCTGGTACACATCCTGTATCTGTTCGATCGTGACGGCCTTGGTACGTTCCATGTCTTCTTTGAGTTCTGCGATATAGCGAGGATCATCGACGTCATACGGTGCCATTTTTCGGGTCACGGTATTCATGGCAATGGCGACCGGATCGTTGACACGTTCTGCCGCATTTGACAGCATCTCTTCGCGAATCAGTTCCAGTTCTTCCGCCGGCAGTTTTGGTCGTCTGAGGACTTCCTCAATGATCCGCAGTACGGGAACAAGATTTTCACGATTTGTCTGCACCGTGACAGACAGATTGCCCGCATCGCCCGACACATTCATTTCGGCTCGGTAGTTGTTGAGTTCGTCGCTGATCTGCTGGCGGGTCAGATTCTCTGTGCCGCGATCGAGCAGCCCTGGAAGCAATTTTGCGGCGACGGCCAGCCCCTTCAGGTCATTGAGGTTTGCGTAACGCAGGTTGAGCTTCAGCGTAACGGAAGAACCTCGTGTCTTGCGGGGCAGCAGCGTGACTTTGATTCCTGATGCAAGCTGGGCTCGCTCCAGACGCGATTCAATGCCTTCCGGAGATGCATCAAATTCTTCGCCCTGAGCGACATCCGAGCGACCGGCGTAGTCGCCGATCATCTCGGCGAGGTCCGGCGTCGAAGGCACAGAAGCACGTTCCGCTTCTTTTGTTGGTTCAAACAATCCTGCTGTGCGATTGCTGCGAACCAGATACGTTGCGGCAACGCGGTTCACCTCTTCGGCAGTGACTTTTTCCAGTTGGTCGCGATAGATGAAGAACAGCCGCCAGTCGCCCTGTGCCGCCCAGTCGCTCAATTGAATGGCAAGTCCCTGAGAATCGGCAACCTGGATTTCCCGCTGCCGCAGCATTTCCTGCCGCGCCCGATCGACTTCTTCGGCAGTGAACGGCTTTTCGACGGAACTTTCTACAGTTTCAATCAGGTTCTGCAGCATGGTTGTGCCTTCTGTTCCCGGAGCGGCCTGAGCACCAAACATGATGATGCCTGGATCGTGCAGGGCGAAGCTGCTTCCGAAAACTCCCGCCGCCAGGCGACGCTTGACCAGCGAGTCGTAGAGTCGTCCCGACGGTTCACTGCCCATGATGGTGGTCATCACGTCGATCGTGGCAAAGTCCGGATGTCCTCCGGCCGGAATATGATATGCCAAAGCCGCGACCGCGATTTCGCCGACACGTCGCACGGTGACCATGCGATCGCCATCCTGCGCTGGTTCTTCTGTGTATGTCCTGTCCAGTTCTCGTTCTGGCTTCGGAATCGCACCAAAGTGCTGCTGAATGAGTTCCATCGCCTTTTTCGGATCAAACTTTCCGGCAACGATCAGCATCGCGTTGTCAGGCTGATAAAATCGCTTGTAGAAACGTCGCAGGTTTTCCACAGGAACTCGTTCGATATCCGCACGGTTGCCGATCGTGGACTTACCGTAGTTGTGCCATTCGTAGGCCGTCGAAAACACGCGCTGCATCAGGACACGCTGTGGACTGTTTTCTCCGCGTTCAAATTCATTGCGTACGACCGTCATTTCTGACGCCAGATCTTCCGCTTTGATTAAGCTGTTGATCATGCGATCGGCTTCCATCGCGATTGCAAATTCCAGATTTTCATCGCTGGCTGAAAGAGTTTCGTAATAGTTTGTGCGATCCAGCCATGTCGTTCCGTTAAACTGTGCGCCACGTTTCGTGAGTTCTGCCGGGATCGTAGGCCGTGACGGCGTGCCTTTGAAGACCATATGTTCGAGCAGATGTGCCATGCCCGCCTCACCGTATCCTTCATGTCGAGACCCGACAAAGAGCGTCAGATTGACGGTGACGGTGGGCCGCGAGACGTCGGGAAACAACAGCACCCGCATTCCGTTCGCAAGCTTCAATTCCACAATCCCCTCAACGGCACGCACAATCTCCGGACCTTCATCCGCACGGGCCGTACTGGCGAAAACAGATACTAAAAGTGCAACGACTAAACATCGGGCCATGGAAAATATCCTTATGAATTGCTGTTTACAGACCAGCCGATTGGCGGATCAAAGCTGTCGCATTTCGCGGGTGGTGACGTATGCTACCGAGACACGAGTCGTGCAGAAAGCATGCACAGGATTTTCGCTCAGTCAGGTCTGAGTGATCGTGCAGGATGCCAATCTGTTGACGGTTGCTCAAGCGTGATGATCGTCTCGGGACAGGATCGTGATGTCTTCGTCGCGGACCAGGGATTCCTGCGCTCCCTGCCGCAGCGTGGCCTGATGTGCCGATGAGCCATCTTTCCGGATGATGACTTCCAATATGCCGCACGGGGCATTCGCCGCGTCCGAGGCCTCGCTGCGAAGTTCGTAGGTGATCCGCATTCGTTCGGCGTCGTTCGGAACTTCTCTCGACGAACGTTTTTGCACGATCCAGCATTGGTTGCCGATGACGAGACGGTCACCGGAATGAACCTGCAGCGACCTCCCCTGACTGCCGACGACGCGGACTCGATCGGAATTCATCCAGCTTTGAAACGTCTGCTTGAGTGCCGAAAAAAATGAATTGCCGGAGTCAGCGTTTGCCACGGCACAAGTCCTTTCAACGATGCTTGAACTGGAAACTCGAGCCTGCCGCAGGAAATACGGCAGTCGGCACAAGAATCACAGTCGGCGGAGCGACTGCGGTACGTAGGCGACGTCGCTCCGCGACTCGCATTCTTGTCAACGTACGCACCAAACACAACGCCGCGTGGCTCACAGGGCAAACTCTCGCCACAGAAAATGCCGTTCGCGGCGATGATTGTCCATGAGTGGTTGTCGTCGAGGCTAAACATTTGACGCGCAGTGCACTATAACACGCCGCTCGATACTCATCGCGAAATCTGCCATTTTAGCAATGAATCCGTTTCGGACGTCAAATCATGAAGATCCGTGAAATTCGCTGTGCCGGTTTGCGTGGGGCGACTCCTGAAGGTGGCTGGAGTAACGAATTGCGTCCCGACGACTGCGTCCATACCCTGATCGCCGTGCATACCGACGACGGTGCTGTGGGGTTGGGCAGCGTCTTTACAAACGACGCACTTGTCCGAGCTTCGCTGGTGATGCTGGAACCCCTGTATCGCGGTGAGAATGCGCTTGAGCCGGAACGTGTGAGCGAAAAACTGCATCAGAACATGTTCTGGCTCGGGCGCGGTGGCTCAATCACGCATACCATCAGTGGCATCGACATCGCATTGTGGGATCTGCTCGGAAAAGCAACCGGCCAGCCAGTCGGGCGACTTCTGGGAGGTCGATATCGAGAACGAGTCCAGCCGTATGCGTCGTTGCTCATGGATGAACCGGACAAGTTGCGGGCTCATCTGCTGGCCGTCAAGGCTCAGGGATTTCGGGCGTTCAAAATTGGCTGGGGACCGTTTGGTCGGCGAAATTCCGAGACCGATGAAGCCATCGTCAAAGCGGCTCGTGAGGCTGTTGGCTCTGAATCCCGACTGATGGTTGATGCCGGTGGCAGTGATGCGCATTGGACCAACGGCTACAAGTGGGCGTTGAACACTTCAAAAATGCTGGCAGACTATGATGTGCATTGGTTTGAAGAAGCGTTGAATCCGGATGCTTTGGAAGACTACGTCAAACTGCGAGAACACTCGCCGGTGCCGATCGCTGGCGGAGAAGTGCTCACGCGGCGTCAGACGTTCCAGCCGTGGTTGCAGGCCCGGGCGTTTGACATCGTGCAGCCTGACGTCACGAAAGTCGGTGGCATCAGCGAAGAGCGTCGCATCGGATGGATGGCTCAGGAATACGGCGTGCGATTCATTCCACACGGCTGGAACACAGCGGTGGGACTGGCCGCCGACCTGCATCTGGCCTCCGCGTTTCCGGGCACTGATCTGGTCGAATACCTCACGGGTTCCCCCTTCATCGACGAAATCACGGTCGGTGGCTGGAAACTGGATGCGGACGGAATGCTGGCCATCCCCAATGAACCCGGCCTCGGCCTGAAACTGGATCCCGATGTCGTGCAGAAATATACAGGCATCGATAACCTGCTGTCGTGAATGACAACGCTGTTCTTGTGCAGGAATTCGACGATGGGTTGCGGGCGAAGCCCGATCTGCGGTATTGACGTCGCATCTGCCGTTGTCGATCTGAGCCAGATCGACCTACGTTCAAGCCCTGCCGCTCGCCCGCGATTCACACCAACCCGAAGCGCCAGCGAGGAATTCAGCGTTTCTGCCTCGCTGGCGCTTCGGGTTGGTATTCAATCAACAGACCGCGAGCAGGGGGTCGTTGATCTGGGAAAACCGGCGGCTAGCGCCTTGCCGCTCACAAAAACACGGCAATCAGAATACTAAAGGGCGATCATGAACGGGTATGGTGACGTGATGCTCGCCGCTCGGCGTCGTCGTCAGGCGGATCAGCTTTGGAGCCTGGCCCTCCTCGAAGTGACATTCGACGGCTTCACGGACGTGTTCACGAAGTTCGTCCAGCGTATCGGCTTCGGTAAAGATGGAATGGCCAACGGCACGTGCTGCAAACCCACCCTCGGTTGCTTCTTCGACAGTGAACAGGATCTCGGTCATGATTCGCCTTTCATCTGGGGTTTCAATCCACTTCCATTATCGCAACCACATCAACCGAATTCAGACCAGATTTTCAGCACGCCGACGTTAGCGCGTAAAAAAACGGACGAGCATCCCGGAGGAAAACTCGGCCGTTTGTGTTTGAGTCGCCGAAGCAGTCAGGAGACTACTTCTTTGCCTTGGCAGCTGGCTTTGCGGCTGGTGTCTTTACAGACTTAGCAGCTCCGGCCTTTGCCTTGGTGGACTTGGCGGCACCAGCCTTCGCCTTCGTGGACTTTGGTGCAGGTGCGGCAGGTGCAATCTTTGCCTTGGTAGACTTTGCGGTTGTTGCCTTTGCTGCGGTGCTCTTTGCGGCCATTCCATGTTCCTCCGTGGAGAATTTTAGTACCGATTTTTAATGCAGGATGTTCGTCGGTACCAATCACGAACAACCGCGGATGCAGACTGCGGCGGGGCTTACAAGACCTGCCTGTAACAATCTGATACGGGTTATAGGCGACCGTCACAGAATGCGTCAAGCGTAAAGTCTTATCTGACTCACTTGTGAGTCCGTAACTTGACTCTCCGAGTCGAGTGCATCACTGCTCTCAAACTGCGACGTGTCCGCGCAAAGCGCATCGGAGCATGGCAGGAACGAGTGCATCGGAGAGTTGTCGCCTGGACAGTGCAGGTGCGCTCGGCACGCTGCATGGTCAGGTTGATCGTCCGCCTCTGCGTGCGCGATCCTTCGATGGGCTTCAACTGAAAACGCAATTGACAATGGCGAGCGGCTGGGCGTGTGAAGAATATTAAGGCGGGCCTGTGTTCCCATCGTTCAGCAGGCCGCGTTCGGCTATCGATCGTACAAGTTCGCGCGCGATGGGGCCCGCAGCTTTGCTGCCGGACCCGCCGTGTTCCAGCGCGACTACGACGACGTAGCGAGGATTTTCCGCCGGAACGTAACCGGTAAACCATGCGTGGTCAGGCTTTCCAGGAGATGTCTCCGCCGTCCCCGTCTTGCCAGCGATTGGCACGCCCGGCAGACGGACGGTTTTGAATCCAGTGCCGATCGGTTCCTCAACCGCCGCCTTCAGGCCTTCCCGCACCGCGCTGAGAGTTTCAGCGCTGATTCCGGTGATACGGTTGCGAGTCGCTCGGTACGGCGAATCGTCGATTTCATTCGCTCTGCGTGCCGTGCCATCGTCGCTGACCACATGCGGCGTCACCAGCCAGCCGTCGTTTGCGACAAACGCCAAAAGTCGCGCCATCTGAAGCGGTGTGACGGTGAGTCGCGACTGTCCGATCGACAGACCAAGGGCTTCACGCTCAAAACGCCTGCGAGCGGCCTGCGGCTCGGAAACTGCGGCACTTCGACCGGCGCTCGGAACCGTGCCGGTTTTCTCAAATGGCAAATCGATTCCGGTCACGCGACCGAATTCGAGCAGATCCGCCCACTGTACCAATGGTTCGATTCCCATACGGCGCGCGGCGTCGAAGAAATACACATTGCACGATTGAGCCATCGCGGTTCGCAGATCGACTCGTCCGTGCGTCGCCCCGAACAGCCGGAAAATCATGCAACGATGTTCGTCTGGACTGGTCAGATATCCCTGGCACTCGAACGGCATGTCAGGAGTGATCGTGCCGGACTCAAGGCCTGCAATCGCGGTCACGATCTTGAATGTCGAACCGGGTGGCAGCGCCATACCGGTAAAACGAGGTACAAACGGTCGGCGTGCATCACTATTGACGGCATTCCACATGGCTGGTGAGCCATCCACAAACATTGACAGATCAAAGGTCGGCGCACTCGCAGCGGCCAGAAGCCGACCGGAATCGGCTTCCATCACGATGATGCAGCCACCAACCGGGATCAGCTGCGGCTCCGCGGCAGTCGCCTGATCCACCTGGCTGCTTTCAATCGGCGGCAATGCGGACAGCAGCAAGCGAGGCGCATCACTGAGCGATTCTGCAAGCAACTGTTCCGACAACTGCTGCAGGCGCGAATCCAGCGTTAAAGTGACGTCACGACCACTCACCGGATGTCGCACAATCTCCGATGAAATCACTCGCTGCCGCCGGTCGCGAACTGTCCGCCGCACTCCAGCCACTCCCAGCAAATGATGTTCATAGCTGCGTTCCACGCCCGAACGCCCCACGCGCGGGGCGGTGTTAGTCAGATCGGCGATCGTCGAATCGCCAGTCAGATCCGAATCTCGCATATTTGTGCGGACCCCGACAACATGTGCGGCGAGCGTCAGTTCCGGATACGAGCGGCGCGTGGAACTGACGATGCGAACTCCCGGAAACCGCTCCGGATGCTCGTTAATCACGGCTGCCACCGAGAGGCCGACGTCTTCCAGAACCGGATGCCAGTTTTCTTCCTCTCGGACGACGATACGATTTACTTCGGCACGTGTGGGCGGTGTGGTGAGTGCGGCACGTATGGACTCGGCGAATGTCAGCAACACGCCATGATCCTCTTCAGGGTCTTCCTCGGCAGCATTGGCCAGCGATCCTGATTGACGGCGATTGACAGCATCACTGATCTTTTGCACACGTTCTTCCACTTTGCTGAATCGTGCCGTCAGTTCTGGGGATGGGATCTTCGTCAAATCCGCAAGTGCATCCCGCAGCACCGTGCGTTCAGCGTGGACCTGATCTTCAGCGTGGGCCACCAGTGCAGCATCACGGCGCTCCTCTCTGCTGAGTCGATGACGGACTTGCAGCCTCAGCCATCGAGGATCGATCACCTGCTGCAGCCAGCGATAATGCACCTCAACGCCGTACGCATCCAGGTCTGAAGCCAGCACGATGGTGTCGGCAAGAATGCGTCCGTCGCGCGCGGGAATTGATTCGTCTTCCGTAGACGTGACCTGCAACTCCGCCAGATACCGGCCCGGCAACCGGGTCTGTACCCAGTAGACACGGACAAGAATGGCAAGGACTGCGGCAGCAAAAAACAACCCAATCCCGTTGATTCGCAGCGAGTTTCCGGCCGCAATCAATTCAGGTGATGCAGCATCTTCAGTCTCGAAAATCGGATTCTGGAGTGAATTGAGCATGTCGCCCGTCACACCGAATGGGCTTCCACGCCGGACATTTGCAGCAATTCAGGAGCCGGAAAACGTCCTCGATTGCGAAATCGCTGCCACCAGCCAGCCTTATGCAGCAGCAAATCATCGGCCGAAACCACTCGATACTTGCCTCGTCGCGTCACCAGTCGCAGTTTGTTGTCCGGAAGGACTTCGGCCACCATCCAGAACTTATCGACCAGATAACTGTAATCGTCTCCCATTCGGGACGGATGGATGGATCGGGCGCGAGGACCAGGTGTCGGACTTTGCTTCGGAAGCGTGTAGACGACCAGATCGCCAGCCTGATAAGTGTGATTTCGCAAGGCTGTTACCTTAAACCAAAAGGACTTCAATACATGGACATTACGGTGAGAAGGAATAACGATGAGAAGTACCGGGCTCCGCCGGTTTCACAAAGGTCGCGGAATCGAGAACGGGTAACCCCGAGATGACAACTCAGAAGCCCCATCGTTTCGGCCGAAAATCGGCCGATTCCCGGTTTTATACAGAATGAGTCTTTGACACAACGGGAATTTGTCAAGGACATGTTCGAGAATTCATAAAATCCTGATTTCTGCTATACTCCGCGCGGCCATGAGTGAGAGTATTGGCGAGCGGCATGCGTCAGCTTGCCGGTACAAAAAACGAGGTACCGGAGGGCTCACGCCACTCCGCTCTCCAGACTCATTTCTG
>JAYUVA010000379.1:0-2523 GCA_043754375.1 Candidatus Kuenenia sp.
CAGCGAGGAATGAATTTCAATGGCGTTTTTGCTACGGTTCGCAGGATCCGAATACTGAACAGTTTTCACGAAGCGGCTGATATGGATTCATGCATCATGTATCTGCGCGGGCATTTTCAACAGCTTGTGATATGCATTGGACTCGTATCGATGTTCGCCGCCGGATGCGGAAAGCCGCAATCCTCGCCGGTTTTGGCTCCGCAATCTGAGGTGCCGCATTCAGCGCAGACCGAACGGACAAGTGAGAAATCCCCGGAGACTCCTGCTGCGTTGCCGGACGTGACAAGTTCGTTGCGATTCCACACAGTTGGCCAGGAATCAGGATTCGACTTCGTCAGGTACGATGACATGCACGGGCAGGAACGAAGCTTCGAAGTCATGGGTGGCGGTGCAGCTGTGTTTGACTTTGATTCCGACGGATGGCTGGATATCTACATGACAAACGGATGTCGCGTTCCGCTTTCGATGCAGTCACGGGAGACTCCCGGCAGATTGTTTCGCAACCAACAACGGCTGAAGTTTTCCGAGTGTAGTCAGGAGTCCGCTTTGAAGCAGTATGGATTCAGCTGTGGATGTGCCGTCGGTGATGCGAACGAGGATGGCTTCGAAGATCTCTACATTGCCGCGTTCGGTCCTGATCGGCTCTGGATCAACAATGGTGATGGTAGTTTCTCGCCACTCTCAGCGTTGGAAATCCCGGAAGTCGGGGAATGGAGTTCAAGTGTGGCATTTGCCGACTTGAACTCGGATCAAGCTTTGGATCTTTATGTGGCCAACTATCTGGTGGAGTCCGATACGAATCCTAAGCTCTGCCGAGACTCAAAGCCGGGAATAGGCGACACCGGTTGTCCTCCCGCGCACTTTGAAGGTGTATGCGATCGGCTCCTGATTTCGAACGGAGAGGGTGCGTATATGGATGCTTCGGCGTCCGCAGGACTCTCAGCGCTGCCGGGAAAGGGGCTTGGCGTTGCGATTTGCGATTTCGGAGGTGATGATCAGCCGGAGATTTACGTGGCGAATGATATCGAGGCAAACTACATGTTCAGAGTTGAAGTTGCTTCGGAAACAACGGAAGCAGATCGCCCTCGCATGATCTTTCTGAAGGACGAGGGTGTTCTTGCCAGTGTCGCACTGGATGAACGCGGCTATGCCCAGGGCAGCATGGGAGTCGCGGTATCCGACCTGGACCGCAATGGACTGCCGGATATTTTTCTGACGCATTTTTTCGGTGAAACAAACACACTTTATCTGAATCACTCAAGTTCCGATGCGCTTCTGTTTCAGGACAGTTCAAGAATGTCAGGACTTGGACCGTCAAGTCTGGATCGCGTGGGATTTGGGGTCGCTGCGATAGATGTCGATAACAACGGCTGGAAAGATCTGTTGATTGCCAATGGTCATACGTATGATCGAACCTGGTGGGCGAATCCGGAGCCGTTTCGAATGTCCCCCCAGCTTTACGAAAATCAGGGAGCGGCCACTTTCGTCGATGTCTCTGCCAGCAGTGGTGAGTATTTCCAGCGTGAAATGCTTGGGCGTGGTTTGGCCACAGGGGATCTCGATCGGGATGGACGCATGGACGCCGTGGTTTCGCAGCAGATCGACCCTTCAGTCATCCTGCGTAATGAGTCGAAGTCTGCGGGATCTTCGTTATTCCTGCGACTTATTGGACGAAAATGCTGTCGCACGCCAGTCACCGCTCGCGTAACGCTCAAAAACGCCGAGCCACCAGCCTGTGAATATCTCGTTGGTGGGGGCAGCTTTCAATCCGCCAGTGCCAATGAAATTCATTTTGGTCTGGCTGAGGCAAAAAGCGTCGATCTTGAGATTCTCTGGCCTGGTGGTGATCGAGAAATCGTGACTGACGTTACCCCCGGTTACTGGACGATTCGCCAGGGCGATCAAAGGGTCTGGTCCACAGTTCCTTTCGAGCCAGCCGCAGAATGAATCAATCAAACCGGTGCGTTCGCTGTTGAAGTAGGTCCTTTCTGTCGGAAAGACTGTGTTTTGTAGGTCCTTTCTGCCGGAAAGGACTTTCGCCGCAAGGCGAACCTGTGCGACGTGGACTTGAAAAGGTCAGGCTGATTCAGATTGATTTCACGCGCTCAGATCGCGGCGAGCCGCGAAGTCCTGCCCGGCAGGCAGGACCTACATAAACTGCTGCCCGGCAGGCAGGACCTACACTTCTTCAAGGAATCGAAATCGGGGACTGCACCGCATTTAAAATCCAAAAACGCATTGGATAGCAGGCAGAAGTGTCTGGTGTTATGCTCTCAGCTTGAACTTGCCATCGCATTCTATCCGTGAGTTTCGTTATGACGTCCTGGCCGCGCCGAATTCTCTATTCCTGCCTGCTAATGCACGCATTTTTGATTTTAATTCTCACGCCACCACGCGGCGCGGTGGCCCAGGACACGGCACGGAATGGTGAAGATGATCATCGCATCACAGCGGTGTTGCAGAGTACACTTCCCGATGCTGAATTTTCGCCGCGCGGCCCGTTTCTCGGAGCGCTTGATATTG
>JAYUVA010000380.1:0-3186 GCA_043754375.1 Candidatus Kuenenia sp.
GGTCAGGAACCACCCGGAGTCTGTCCCGATACACCAAATTTGTGAGCCGCAAGGCGCTAGGGGTCTGTTGATTGAATCGTTTAACCCTGAGCCGCAGGCGACGGCGTCACCGGAAACCGTCGCCTGTGGCTCAGGGTTAAACGATTCAATCAACAGACCCCTAGCGCCTTGCGGCTCACAAATTTGGTGTATCGGGACAGACTCCGGGTGGTTCCTGACCCCTTTTTAGACGAAGGCCGCAATTGTGAGAGTCATACGCAGCCGCGTCGCCAAACACAACCGCAATCAACCAGTTCCCGTTCACTCTCCCGCAGCCAGGGAGTCTGTTTGGACCCGGTGGTTGACAATTCCGTTCAACAACTCCTTCAAAAGCCGCCTTGTCAAAGAGGGCCGCTTTCTGGGACAATCAAATGGATCAAGTTGGGAAAATGAGTTGTGCATCGAATATACTCCTCGCGGTTATGATTGAGAGAATCGGCGAGCGGCATGCGTCAGCTTGCCGGTACAAAAACGAGATACCGGAGGGCTCGCGCCACTCCGCTCGCCAGACTCATTTCTGGCCGCGCGGAGTATACTGGACTGACGATGCAGTCCGCGTGAACACTTTTGAGGAAGGCATGGATGCGAACTCCTTCAGATCGACTGACTCAAATCCTCACGGATCAAAATCTCTGCACGCCGGCGGAACTCGTTCTTTGTGAACGGTACGTAAGGCGACTTTGTCATGAATTGCCGGACTTTGATTCTGTCTGGCTGGATGCGCTGGTTCAGCAGAGATTTTTGACTGCATGGCAGGCTGATCAGCTTCAGACGGACGAAGCAGATTCCGTCGTTGTCGGGCGATTTCAGCGTCAACGGGCTCTCGGTCGATCAACGTATCTGGCCACAGATGAAACGCAGCGGCAGCAGTTTGTGCTGCGTCAAGTGCCCGTTGGAGATACTGCCGCACTTGACCAACGCATTGAAGAATTACTGTCATCGTTCGATCGGCTCCGCAGCACGATTCCAGTGGCCCTGACACTGCCTCAGGAAGTCGTGACGATTGTGCCGTCGAATGATCCCGGTTCTGCCCGTTCGGAAACTGTGGCATCCGCTCGCTTTCTGGTATCGAAATTCATCCCAGGCTGGTCGATGGATGAATTGCTGATTCGCGGTGGACGCCTGCCGTGGGAGGTGGTGGCAGAAGTTGGACGTGAACTCCTGTTGGCGCTCACATGGCTTGAATCCGCTCGATTGCTCCACGGTGACCTTGTGCCTCGAAACGTGCGACTTGATCTGCGTGGCGGGATTCATCTGATCGATCCGTTTTCGCGGCGACTCAGCCGGCCCACATTTGCACTCACCGATCAACCGACGCTGCGAGATTGCGATGGAGTAGCTCCGGAACAGGTTGGCACCGGTCGCGCGGCCGACGCACGCAGCGAACTTTATACACTCGGATGCCTCTTGTGGCAGTTGCTCACCAGTCGGCCGGTTGTGTTGAGTGCCGATCCGGTCACGCGGATGATGAAACAAAAAGACCACGATATCGCCGATGTGCGTGGTCCCGTGCCGGATTGTCCGGAATGGATGTCACGGCTGATTCAGTCCATGACACGCCGCTCTCCGGAACTGCGTCCGGGCAGCAGTGCGGAAGTTCTGAAAGCATGGAAGGCCATGTCGGGAAACAGTCTCAGTCATTGCCGCGCGCTGGCGCGCCGGATGCCTGATCATGCGATCCGTAAAAATGTGCGGTCGAGGGTGCGAGGGAATCGGAGTGGCTTTTCGTGGCTTTGGCCATCGACTGCAGTTTCCGCGCTCGGGATTCTCGTATTTCTCGCAGCTCGAAACGGTGTCATTCCACCGACATTGCGTCTGGCATCCGGCCCCGATGTTGCTGATGCACGAATTGACACACAGACGGCAGATGACGTGCACAGAATCACTGAACCTGCTGCGTTGCCGCCGGTTGGTGCAGACGGCGTGATTCACCTGGAATCTGGCACCAGATACCTGGCCGAACGCCTCGAATTTCCCGGCACACTGCGAATTGAATGCGATGCAATGCCGCCTGCAGACATCGTTGTTCCGATCGGGACGCAATGGGTGTTGCAGGCGCGTACGCTGGAATTGCATGGCATCACTGTAGCGCAACAACCAGGCACGGTCGCTGTTGCGGCTTCCGACCACCCGGTGGTGTCTCATCTGCTCGCCGTTCAGAGCAGCGCATTGACGATCGATGGATGTGTGATTCAATCGCCAGCGGTGGAAGATGGTTTCGCGGGCATCGCATGGCATCGGCTGTCCGGCACGGAAGGCATTGTGATAATTCGAAACAGCGTATTTGCCGGTGGCGGCTATGCGGCGTCTTTCAACCATCCTCCGCGACGTTGCGAACTGGACAACGTGCTGCTGGCGAATCGAGGTGGTGGCATTCTCTGCGAATTCAGACAGGGCGACACGGACACATGGGACTTGTATTGCACGAACGTCACGCAACGCTTCGGGTTCAGCGTCGTCGATGCGATCGTTCACAATGGTGGAATTGCGCGTTTGAGTCTGAACCTGACCGCCACAGAATCTGTATTCTCGCCCCAAATGGCGATCGTGCGTTTACAGCCTCCGGCGGCATGGCGACCTGAGGCGATGCAGGTGCAGGTTCGCGGCGGTGAAACCGGCAATCCGGCCGTGGTGCCACCTTCTGTTTCGACAGCCGTGTACATTGACAAAGCTCTGGGACAGCCTGTGAGCCTTCCGGAATCGCAATTGAAGAACGATGGCCTGCTGCTGGCCGATCTGATTTTCGATGAGGCGTCTTCAGGGGCGACCTCAGCTGACGCTGTATTGCCAGGCCAGTCATCACCGTGGATCAATTCGTCCCTTGTCGATTTCGAAGGTCCGAAGCTCACCACGATGATGCCGGGAATTGTTGTCGCAAGGTTGCCGAAGCTGGAGTGACCGGACCTGCTGAATCTCCACTCCAGCGGTGTCATCGAGGGGTGGGCCTGACAACACCGATCAACAAAGCCACGTTTTGTCGAGCCAACCCATGCGGTGGCGATGGCGGTATTCCGCGTTGAGCATGTCCTTCACAAGTTCCGGTGAGACACATCGCAGATCAATGTTGGCCTGGATCAGGGCATCGTACACAGCGCGGCCAGCATCGGAGTCAAGGAGTTGCTGTTCGAGCTGTAGATTGCTGATGGA
>JAYUVA010000381.1:0-2644 GCA_043754375.1 Candidatus Kuenenia sp.
GTTCCGGCAGGTCGTCCAAGCGCCGGGAACGGCGCTCCGCATGGTCCGGCCTACCACAGAATCATGTCTTGACGGGGCACCAGCGCATTGTCACTGATGGATTGATGGGTCGCCGGGGTGGTAGGGCGCTAGCCCGAAACCCTGCGGCTTCCTTCGCTCCGCTCCGTCCAGCCCCGGTCACCCGACCCATCAAAACAACAGTGACAAAGCACTGGTTCATCGGTACGAAGATCTCTTTCGATCATCGACCAGCGTGAAATTGTTCCCGCCGTCTGCAAGAATCCATCAGGAGTCTGTCCCGATGACACCAGATTTGTGAGCCGCAAGGCGCTAGCCGCAGGTAAAGCGCCTGCAAAAACCGGCGGTAGCGCCAAATGGTACTTGATTTGGAAAGTAGCAGGCACTTTCCAAGTGCCGTAGCCCTGAAAATTGCAGAGGATCCGGACAGCACACGGAGTGTGCCTGCGACTTTGAAACTAAACCAAGTGCCATTAAGCTCACACCGTCGGTCAATCGACAGGCAGTTGCCTGTACTTCAACGATCAGCATGTCGCTGACGATTCCAACACGTTCAGATTCCAGGTTGCCAACTGCAGCCGTGATAGAAATTGAAAATCCGCATGTCGTTCACAGATTCAAATTCAGAAACTACTATGAACCCGTCCATTGACAAGTCACAGAGCAACGAGATTGCACAGCATCAGGAAATCGTTGAGGCTTCGGCAGCGGTCGAAACACCAGCGACGATCCAGGCTCCGACCGTAATCGAGATGCCTGTTGCTGCCGAAGCGTCTGTTGCTGCCGAAGCGCCTGTTGCGGCAGTTGAGGTTCCAGTCGTGAAGATCACCAGGAAGAAGACTCCGGTCATCAGCAAAACTGCGACTCCAGTTGTCTCGGTAGAAGCAACGCCAGTCGTTGCAGAAAACGGTTTTCATACGCTGGGACTCATCGCTCCGTTGATGAAGGCGATTGAAGCGTCCGGCTACACAATTCCGACGCCCATTCAGGAACAGACGATTCCGCATTTGCTTGCGGGTCGCGACGTTCTTGGACAGGCTCAGACGGGTTCCGGCAAGACAGGTGCGTTCGCACTGCCTTTGCTGCAGCGCATTGATCTGAATGTGAAACGCACTCAGGTTCTGGTGTTGGTTCCGACTCGCGAACTTGCGATTCAGGTCGCCGCAGCCTTCGAACGCTATGCCGCGAAAATGAGTGGACTCAACGTCCTCGCGATCTACGGCGGCGCCGCCTATCAGCCACAGCTTTCACAGTTGAAACGTGGGGCGCATGTTGTTGTCGGTACACCGGGGCGAGTCACGGATCACATGAATCGTGGCTCGCTGCAGTTGGATGCACTCAAATGCATAGTACTGGACGAAGGCGACGAGATGCTCCGCATGGGATTTGCCGAAAGTGTTGAATTCATTATGCAGCAACTTCCGGCTGAACGTCAGATCGCGCTGTTCTCCGCCACCATGCCACCGACGATTCGCAAGATTGCTCAAACGTATCTAAAGAATCCGGCTGAAATCACCATTCGTCAGAAGACCGTCACAGCTGATACGATCCGACAGCGATTCGTCGTCGTCGGCAATCATCAGAAAGAAGCGGCGTTGGGGCGAATTCTGGAAGCGGAACCGATCGACGGCGTGATTGTATTCTGCAAGATGAAGAGCACGACGGAACCACTGGCAGAATTTCTCGGTCAGCGCGGGCACAAGGTTGCCGCATTGAACGGCGATATCCCGCAGGCTCAGCGCGAACGAATTATTGAACATTTGAAATCTGGCAAGCTGGACATCATTGTGGCCACCGACGTTGCGGCGCGCGGACTGGACGTGCAGCGAATCAGTCATGTGTTCAACTACGATCTCCCTGGCGACAGCGAAGCCTATGTGCATCGCATCGGACGCACGGGCCGCGCTGGTCGCAGCGGTGAAGCCATTCTGTTTGTGCATCCTAAGTCTCAGCGCATGCTGAAGAGTCTTGAGTACGCGACACGGCAGAAGATCGAACCGATGGACCTGCCCACCAATCGTGCGATCAACAAGACACGCGTGGCGCAGTTTCATGCAAAGATTACAGAGACTATGACGCATCCCATGGCGGAATCGATGGGGTCGCTGATTGAACAGTACCGTCGCGAGAATCCGGAGACGCCTGTCGAGTCGATTATGGCAGCGCTCGCGGTGATGTCCACCGGTGGCCAGTCGTTGCTGCTGAAGGAAGAATTCCGACAGGAGACATTCTTTGAATCTCGTGGTCGCCGCGACGAGCGTGGGGACAGTATGCTGCACCGTGATGATCGTGGATCACGTGACCGTGGACCGCGAAACGACGACAACTTCCGCGACCGCAATGATCGCCCCAGGGCACCACGTCGCAACGATGCAGACAAGGAAACATTCCGCATTGAAGTGGGACATTCGCATCAGGTTAAACCCGGGAACATTGTCGGAGCAATCGCCAACGAAGCTGGAATCGACAGTGCTCAGATCGGTCGCATTGAGATTTTTGACGACTTCAGTACAGTAGACCTTCCGCAAGGCATGCCGTCTGAGACCTTCTTCGCCTTGAAGAAAGTCTGGGTCTCCGGTCGTCAGCTGCAGATTTCCAAAGCGGAAGGAAGTCGAGAACAATCATT
>JAYUVA010000382.1:0-9662 GCA_043754375.1 Candidatus Kuenenia sp.
GGGAAATCCGCGCGGGTGGTGCTTTGCCGTCATCAGTGCGAAATCGGCGCGAGCGTGGCCCAGGAGAAAATCTGGAATTTTCTGATTTGTCGTCGAATAGTGGAAAAAGGGTAGCGATTCGGGGTTCCCGTGGAAAGGCACCATCACCCAACGCCTGCCAGGATTTGCCAGCGTTAGAACCGGCGAATACCCCCCCTCATCCGGCCTGTCGGGCACCGTCTCCCCCGATTCGGGCTCACCGTACCACTCATCTTTGTTGGCACATCAGAGTCCGATCCGGTTTTGAACAATTCGCTTGTCCCCAATTCGCTTGTCAAAATAGCTCTCCGCCATTTCTGTTGCAAACAGATGAAAAAAAGCTCTACCACAAAGGCACGAAGGCACAAAGACCATTGCGTCAGGCATTTGTTCTGCTTCGTGTCTTTGTGCCTTTGTGGTCGGCACCTTCACACCGACAGGAATGACGGCGAGCCTAAAGAGACGGTTTCGTGCTGACATATCGCCAAACCCGGCGACTGCTCAGAAGTGTGCTGCATTTCGGGCACGGCAGGAGGTGGCATGAAATTGGACAAGCGAATTATGGACAAGCGAATGAATCGCAGGAAGACAGATGGTTGAAAATTCATCGCAGTCCGATTGCCTACCGTGGCTTATCCAGACTCGATGTGTGGCACGATGAGCGATTCGGGGGAGAAGGGACTGGCTGGGCGCATACGGTGACTCGCTCACTACTTGTTATCGAGAACAGCATTGACCACCGCTTCTTTGGCTGAATCTGTAGTGATACGCGGGAATGCTCGATAGAATCCCTGTCGTTTCGGTTCGGAGAAACCGACGGTGAAAAATATTTGTTGTACTTGTTACGAGAGGCAATCCGTGAAACTGGACCGCATTACCAACAATCCCGCTCGCATGAGCGGCCAGCCCTGTGTGCGTGATCTCCGCCTCACGGTTCGTCGCGTTGTGGAGTTAGTCGCTCTCTATCCCGACCGTGCGGAACTGCAGCGCGAGTTTCCCGAACTCGATGAAGAAGACATCCGTCAGGCACTGACGTACGCCGCCGCATCGCTGGATGACCGAGTTGTCGAACTTGCGGGGAATCATGAAGTGGAACCCCGTTGGGGTATGGAACAATTTTAATTCCTTTACCTGGGGTGCGCCGCAAAGCGGCGACCCCAGGCTGTGTTGTGAAACCCGTTCCGGGTTGAATCACGCGATTTCCTTGCAAATAATCCTTCACGGCGTTGCCCGACAGGGCGACAGGGATCGCCTCTCCTGATCACGCCCTTTCAGGGCTTTGCCGCGCGATTCTGCATGTTTCCTGGGGCGATGCCTCAGGCTTTCACATTGTGCCGCGTTGCCGCAAAACGCCACGGAATCCCAATCCGTGGTGAGGGATCCAAAAATCGGATACACCAATACCCGCCACATCCCCGACTTTTGCGCATCCCAGTAACACCCTACGGTATGGGGGCGTTCGCGTCCCAGATGAGCAGTTGGCTGCCGCCGTCGGAGTTGTTCGCGACAGCAATCAGGCGTCGGCCGTCGGCCGTGAACTGCAGCAAATGGACATAGCTTGAAAGACCCTGCAGTTCGCAAATCGGTTGCGCTGTCGGCACATGCCATAGTCGCGCTTCGCCATCCTCACCGGCTGATGCCAGCGTGCGACCGTCCGCCGAAAATGTCAGGAACACAATCCCGGAACGATGACCGAACAGGGTTGTGGTGCGGCTGAAGTCCTCACGATCGATCAGATAAATTGGCGCGTCGGCTGTTCCAATCGCAATTCTTCGACCATCAGGGGACGCTGCGGAGAAAGTCGTCCACTTGTTGTCGGATGGCAGAGGAATCTGTTGCGGGGATTCGGAATTCACATCCAGAATCAACGTTTCGCGGGCGCGTGAGGCAAGGAGATGCTGCTCATCAATGAATCCGAATATCTGTTGTCGGCTCGTGGGATCTGCGTTGCCCGGGATTAAACGAACCCGCCGGCCCGCCGGCAAATCCCAGATGACGCCGCTGAAGTCTGATGGCTGACCGACGCGGACGGCGACAAGTGCTCCCGAGGGCGAGTTTGCCATCCAATCAATGGCATTGTCACAGATTTTGAGTTCTCGAAGACACTCTCCCGTCGCCAGATCAAATTCATGGATTCGGCCGACATTGTCGCCCACCCAGACGGTCTCGGAAATCGTGGAAAATCTGACCGATTTCGGTTGTGCTCCGTCGGTCAACTGCAGAGTCTTTAACACCTTGCCGCTCGATGTTTCCGCGAGGACCACGTCGCCGGATTTAAGCCGAATCAACCCCGCCACGGTGTGCGAAGCATTCACGGCCGCGTTGATCAATGGTTCCTGAAGTTTCAGCAGCGACTTTCGATGTGAACCCACGTTCTCACGGTGATTCGCAACGATAGTACCACCATCACATCCGAAGATCTCGGTTGAGCCCGAAGGGCTGACTGCCACGGACCAGACAGGTCCGGAAGCAGGCCGAAACACTTTTTGAACGGTCTGACTGGCAAGTTCCCAGGTCCAGACGGTTCCGTTGTCCGTCCCAACGATAAGGAACTGACCATCGGGCGTGAAGACAACGTCACGCACGGCCGAAGGATCGGCGGTGAAACGCGGTAATGATTTCCATTCTGACAAGTCTGCAGCCCAAATCCTGACATCCGCTTTCCGAGTGCCGAAAGCAAGGAAATTGCCGTCGTTGGAAAATCGGGCACAGATGGCTTCCGGCTGCAGTTCCGGAGAACTTGCGACGAGGTTCAACTCGGGCAGGCTCCAGACAGACGGCTTGCCAACCCGATCGACGGCGGCCAACTTTGATCCCTCACTGTTCACGGCCAGCATGCGGCAATGATCGAGACGTTTGATCCTCTTCTTTGTCGTCAGGTCCCACGTCGAGGTCCGAGCATCCAGATTGTTCCATTCCACTTCCGTGGCCACCAGAATGTTTTCATCCGCAGTAAAGAAGACTCTTCCGACAGGCAGTGTGAAATCTGTGAATCGTGCGACTTCCTCGCCGGTGTTCACATTCCAAACCCGCGCGATTCCGCTTTCCTCCGCCGTTGCGAGCAGCGTGCCGTCGCGGTTGAACGATGCCGCGTTGACATCGCTCGTGAAATCCCGCAAAGTCAGTTTCAAGGTCCAATCTGAGGTGTTCCAGATCTTCAGAGTGGCATCCCCGCTGCTGGAGGCCAACCACTTTCCGTCCGGCGAGAACTCAACGCCGAACACATTCCCGGTGTGTCCTTTCAGTGTCAGCGAAGTGCTCTCACACAATCGTTGCAGGTAATGCCATTCGAAGCCACGATTCTCGCTGGCCACCGACTCGGCATTTGGTTCCTGAAGTTTCTGTGCGGCCTGCTGCACGTCGCCGCGAAAATACGCCTGGTAGGCCAGTTGCAGATCGGCCGCATAGAGAAAGTCCCGAATTGTTTCTTCGCGTACGAGCACTTTCCGGTGGGCAGCCTCAGCCAGATCACGCTGGCGGACAACTTCATTTTTCTCATGTGTCACTGCGGCAACGCCGATGACCAGCGCGATGCCTGAAACGAGCAGAAATCCGAAACTCATCGCCAACAGGGCAGACAATGACCTGCGTCGTCTTGCAAATTTCCGGAGCCGATACAAGGTGGAAGGCGGGCGAGCCTCGATCGGCTCATTCCCCAGAAATCTGCGGATGTCATCCGCCAACTCACCTGTCGTCTGGTAGCGTCGAGCGGGTTCCTTTTCGAGCGCCTTCATCACAATCCAGTCGAGTTCATTTCGCAGGGTTCGGCTGAATTGGCGGTCATTGAAAATCTGGTCCGGCAGCGGCGAAACATTCCGGAGTGTCTCCTGCTGAGCAACTCGGACGCTTGGACGCGGCGGATCTTCGTCGCGGATAATCCGACACATTTCGTCGTAGCCGGCGCTGCGCAGTCGGTCACGGTCAAAGGGACAGGAACCTGTCAAAAGCTGATACAACAGCACACCCAACGAGTAAATGTCACTGCGTGTATCGACATCCTGATTGTTCGATCGGGTCTGTTCGGGACTCATGTAGGACGGAGTGCCGATCAGTTGCAGGACATCGGTGTGGAGCGTCCATTCGCTCAATGCGCAATTCGTGGCCTTGGCGATGCCAAAATCAATCACTTTCGGAACCGGAGCTGCCGCTGAGTCCCGGTCTGTCGGAATCAGGACGTTGGCCGGTTTAATGTCACGATGTATGATGCCCTTCAGGTGCGCATGCTGCACTCCATCGCAAACCGCCGCAAACAATCTCAGCCGATTGTTGATCGAGAGCCGGAACTTGTCGCAGAAATCTGTGACCGGGATTCCGCGAACCAGCTCCATCACGAAATACGGTCGTCCGGTGCCGGTTGTTCCCGTATCCAGCATTCTGGCGATGTTGGGATGATCCATCATCGCCAGTGCCTGCCGCTCCACTTCAAATCGGGCGATCACGTCGCGTGTATCGATTCCCGGCTTGATAATCTTAACAGCGACGAGGCGTTTAACAGGTTGCTGCTGCTCTGCCAGAAACACCAGCCCCATTCCACCAGTACCGATTTGTTCCAACAGCCTGTACGGGCCGAGAAGGATGCCCACACCCTCCATTTCAGCCATCAGAGCGGTCGTGACTTCGGACGTCGCGAGTGGTGATTCCAGAAAATCCCGGTCTTCGGTCAGGACGCGAAGTAATGCTGAGACGCGATTCCGCAGCACACTGTCATCCCCACAGACCTCTTGCAGGTATTCATTCCGGGCAGCGGAGTCTGCAATTCGCCTTGCAGCAGCGAAGATGGCTTCTTCCTTGCATTCAGCGGTGCTCATGTGTTCTGTGTTCCGGGTTGAAAAAGGTGTCTGGAACTCTCCAACATCTGGTTTTCGCAAAGTTCTCTGATGCCTCCAAAGTTCCAGACACCTTTTTCAACGCGCAATACTTTCTATCAGTGCGAAGACCGAGCCCCAGTCACCCAACAGAAAACTATAGATTTCAGGAGATTTCAGAATTCAGCCGTCAAGGATCGCCTTCGCCCGTCATCTCCACGCGGAGCCAACACTTGGCGTAGGCCCAGTCATTGTCCGCAGTTGACGGCGAAATCCCGAGGGCTGACGCGGCCTGCTGCATGGTCAGCCCCGCAAAAAATCGCAGCTTGACCAGCTGCGCCTTTCTGGGATCACGAGCTTCCAGTTTCTCAATGGCTTCATTCAGAGCCAGCAGGTCCAGCGCGGAATACTCGCCTGAAGCTCCAACGACCGGCCGGTCACGGGAACGATGTTGTCCGCCGCCAGCTTTCAGACTTGCGGAATGCCGCCCACGTTCCACAAGGATGCGCCGCATCGCTTCTGCGGCTGCTGCAAAGAAGTGCCCGCGGCTGTTCCACGTCTGGACAAAATCAACATCCACCAGCCGCAAATACGCCTCATGCACCAGTGCCGTCGGCTGCAACGTTTGATCCGGTGACTCACGCAGCATTCTCACCGCTGCCAACTGCCGCAGTTCGTCGTACACCAGCGGCAAGAGCCGCTCGGTCGCCGATGAATCACCCGATTCGATTTGTGACAGGATATGAGTGACGTCGGACATCGGTGGCCCAATGACAGCGGACTAATGGGCCGATTGTACGCTCGCCTCGATTCACTTACACGCCAGGACACCCCAAATAACCACACTCAGAGGCAGTTCGTTGTGAACTTCACTATGGTTAAAACCCTTTCGGCCCACCCCCGGTTCCCGATTAATCTGCATCATCAACCCTGAACCGGGTATGCGCCATTATTGCTGATTCATCTGGCCGGTAACGCGGCTGTAGTCGAGGGTCGGGGCCTGGTCGAGGCTGCGAATCGCGTCCTGGCGGCTTTGCTGAAGCTGCTGTGCCTGGTTGTCGTAGAAGTCGGAAAACTGGACGATCGCCGGTCCCAGCAAAAACAGGAACACCGACGGCATGAGGCACAACGCGACGGGAAACAACAGTTGAAACGATGCGAGATTTGCGCGTGCATCCGCACGTTCTTTCAACGAACTGCGAATGCCGTCGCTGTATTCCGTCAGTGATCGGGAAATGCTGGTGCCGGTCACTTCAGACTGGATCAGTAAAGACGTAAACGAATTCACTTCCGGCGAATCAATACGCTGGCTGAAGTTACGGAGTGCCTGAGGCATACTGCCGACTTCCGCCTGCTGATTCACCAATCGCAATTCTTCGGCCAGCGCGGGATGCACACTGCCAATTTCCCGGCTGATGCGTTTCAGCGACTGCGGGACGGTCAGCCCCTGACTGACGCCCATATTCATCATGTCCAGCACGTCCGGCAGTCCGCGTTCGATATCGATTTTGCGTTCCGATGCTCTGAAGGACACAATCAGCGGCGGAATCGCCCACGCCAGCAGCGGGGCAATGACCAGCATTGCGATCAGCCACGGTTCCGCAGCGGGTGGGAGCACGATCAGAAAGTAACCGACGAGCACGATGGAAAGAAATGCGAGCACAAATCGGATTGCGGTCAGATTGATCCACGAAGCGCGCGACAGGTATCCGGCACCCATCAGATTTTTTCTCTGCACTTCACGTCGCGCAGCAGATTCGGGAAGCAGTTGAGCCACCGCTGGCGTGATACGTCCGAAGAACATTTCGCCGTCCCGCATCGGAAGATCTTCCGGTACGATCTGATTCTTTGGATCGGCGTCATCGGAAAGAATGCCACGAAATTCCGAAAACAGGCGGCGATCGCCCCATGTCGATATTCGATTCACCCCGTGCTCGGGCGAATTCCTCGCGGAGTTCATTGCACCTCCCACCATTGCGGCGGCAGGTTCGACACTTCGCTGCGAAGCAAACGCATGCGTCTGCAGTCCGACTTTGTGCATCGCCGGGGTGAATTGGCCGTCGGGTGTATTCGCCAGTTTCAACAGTCCTGACTTCACTTTTTCCTGCGTCGCGGGACCCGGTGCAGAACGCAGATCGGGAATCGGGCGAGACTGCTGAAACGCACTAAAGATCCGCTTTTCGGCAGGAAAGAACAGCTTCTTCAGAGCAAGACCGACTGCCACAACACCAGCCGCGGCCAGACACCAGATGACGTACATAAAACTTGCTCCACAGTCGCTGCGGCAAAGATCGTTCCGATGCCGTCAGGTCTGAAATCTCTTCAAGACGATGAACTCAACATCCACCAGACATCAATGGATGTCCGGCACAGCGGAAACCGCCAGCGGCGGCATCAGAACCTCGCACTTCTCGCCAGAATCCGATACACGAAGAAGCTGCCGGTCAGAAGTCCCGTGATACCAAGCCACAGTGAAATCCGGCCTGCATAGGAGTCCGTGAGACGTACCAGATAATCCGGATACCACACTGTATAAATCATCATCACGATAAACGGTATGATCACCATCATGGCCGCGCCCCAGCGGCTGGCCACAGTCGCAGCTCGCTGCCGAGCGACAAAGTGCAGCCGATCGCGCACTGCTGTGGCAAGTCGCTCCAGCACCATGATCAGGTCACCACCTGTGTCCTGGTGGAGAGCCAGGGCCGATGAAAATATCGTTAAGGTTGAAACACCGGTACGGTCAGCAAGGTCACGTACAGAACTTGTCACATCCAGGCCCATCTCCATGCGCCGCGCACTGATCCTGAGTTCGCTTCCAAGCGGAGCCGGAGTGTCGCCTGCCACAAGCATCAGGGACTGTTCCAGATTACGGCCAGCTCGCGCGCTGCGGGCCAGTTCATCAGCCATGCCTGGCAGTTGCGCCATGATGGCAGTTTGACGGCGGTTTCGCAGAGCAATCGTGATGCCGACCGGCAGAAGCAGACCCGCCATGGTTAAAACAACAACAGGAACAGCGCGCTCAAGCAGTACAGATGCCATGCCACCAAAAGCCAACGCAGATAACAGACACAATGCAAGCCAGAGCATCGGTGACGTTTGAATGCCCGATTGAATCATCAGACGATCGAACCAACCGTTAACGGATTCACTCATCCCTTTCCCGGAACCGGTAGCGAACTGTTGATTCTCACGCAGCAGACCGGAAAACTCAGGTCGTCGTTGCAGACTCTGCAAAGGTTGATTGGGAGCGATCATGACGTCTGTTTCCGCGGTGTCTGGAAAACTCACTTCAGCATGGCAGCGTCGGTGAGCGGGCTGCTTCGATCAGTTCCTGGTCATTTTCAGTTCACGGGCGTCGAACAACGGGCGATACTGCTCAATATTCGCACCGGTCATTGCCAGGCGTCGCAGCGCAACCGGCTGATAGCCGGTGGCAAAGAAGCTGCCGACCGGGTGACCGTCTTTGTCCTCTCCGCTGATCCGATAAACAAAGATGTCGTCCATACGGTATTCACCATCCTTCAGTCCGGACACTTCCGAGATCCGCGTGATGCGACGTTCGCCAGTGTGCAGACGCGTGACGTGAATTACAATATCGATCGCATTCGCGATGTACTGTCGAGAGATGCGGGATGGCAGATCGACACCCGCAAGCGCAATCATCAGTTCCAGTCGGTCAAGAGTCTCGCGTGTGTCGTTGGCATGCACAGTACTCATGGAACCATCATGGCCGGTGTTCATGGCCTGCAGCATATCCAGCACTTCACCGCCTCGGGATTCGCCGACGATAATGCGGTCCGGTCGCATTCGCAAAGCGTTTCGCAGCAGATCGCGCTGTGTCACAGCACCTTTGCCTTCAAGATTCGGCAGGCGAGTTTCCAACGGGATTACGTCCGTCTGCTGCAAACTAAGTTCCGCTGTTTCTTCGATCGTCACCACACGCTGAAAATCGGGAATAAAGCGGCTCATGCAGTTCAGCAATGTCGTTTTGCCGGCACCCGTGCCGCCGCTGACAATGATGTTCATGCGACCACGAATCGCCAGAATCAGAAAATCGGCCATCGCCGGTGCCAATGAACCGTGGTTGATCATATCTTCCATCTGCAGGCGGCGATTGCCGAAACGACGAATGGAAACAGTCGGACCGCACAGCGCGAGCGGCGGAATCACCGCATTGAAACGTGAACCGTCCGGCAGACGCACATCAATAAACGGACTGGATTCGTCGATACGACGACCGGCGCGACCGACCAGACGATGTATAAACTGCATGAGGTGATTTGAATCCGCGAACCGGATGTTCGTGGACTCCAGGACGCCCTTACGCTCAACCAGAATCCGGTCCGGACCATTGATCAGAATATCCGTGACCTCCGGATCGACCATCAGAGACTCGATCGGACCGAAGCCGTAGATCTCGTCCATGATTTCCGACACCATCGTTTCGCGCTGCTGAGTGTCCAGGCTCAACGACTGCTGAGTACACAGATAATCGGCCAGCGAACGCAACTGTCCCCGCAACTCGCTTTCGGACAGACCTTCTGCCTTGTTGAAGTCGATCACATCAACCATCTGACGATGGAGCGATGTTTTCAGTTTTTGAAAATCGCGGACCGTGTTGTCCATTGCTTCAGTTGCAGCGACCATGATGTGTTCTCAATTCAGAATAAATCGCTGTGATGCCATCAACCAGCGACAGGCTTGCAGGCGGAGCACAATGGACAGGAATCTGTTATCGAGCGATCAGTACAGGAGAATCCAGAATGTCCGCGACTGCCATTGAAGGCAGCCTGTTCCGGGAAGCAGACAAAACCGGCAAAATCTGCCTGATGATCA
>JAYUVA010000383.1:0-3053 GCA_043754375.1 Candidatus Kuenenia sp.
GGATCGCAGGTGGCCAATATTGCTACCTCAGATTCTGCCGCAGCCGCTCGTTTAGCGCGTGCGTCAGGAGCCATTTGCAGTGCCACGATCGCCGAATCGGTGGCTGCTGTCCTGTCGTCCAGCCGTCGTATTGCCCGGGAAATCAGCGTGTCTGCATCGGGCATCAGCTCAATATCTGGCGAGAACACTCGTTCTGTGCCACTTGCATCACTGCCCGCGATCCTGCCGGTCTGCTGGAATTGCCGCACGGCCGCGCGCAGACTTGTCACCGATTCGAGAATTGGAAAAACGTCGTGGTCGCCGGAGATTTCCGGTGACTGCAGGTCCCAATCGCCTTTTGGGCTCGGGACCGGGAGGGTGAAGAATCCGTCCTTGCCGAGCATTGGTAGAGGTTCGGGTTGCCCTCGGACAGGTTCATCGACGGCGTCGTCAATCGTTTCAGTATGTTGGTCGACCGCTTCGGCAGCGTCCGATGAATCGCCGTGACCCGACTGAGCAAAAAGCAACTGACCATCGCGCCAGATCTTGAGCCCGGGGAATGCCGCCGCTTCGTTCCCGGTCAACGCCTCCGCGTTGGCGTTGATCTCAGGATGACTTTTACTTTCAGAAGAATCAGCACGCAACATGTTACTGAATAATTCAAACGATCCTGAGTCACGGCTCGCCCAACGATGCGAAATTTCTTCAATCAGCATTGAATCCGTTGTGTGCGTGATCGGGATCTGATTCATGGAAGCTGTTTGTGGGCGCGAAGGCGTCTGTAAACACAGCATGGCCAGCTGATTTGTTGCCAGCATTCCGCAGTCCGCCAACATCAGCTGCTTTGCCTTTGTCTGTGAAACATACGAACCGGTTCCCGGCGGAACTTCTCGTCCGAGTGCCAGCCAGGTGTAGCGATCAAAGACCGGCGTTCGATTCGACATGCGGGAATCGCCGAGATCAATAAAGCCCGAATTTGAAGTACGACATGATGCTGAAAAGATCCGTTCGTCCGTCGGCGGCGGGCTCCGCAGCGCGGATTCAGACGCCGGTGATTCCCCGTTGTATTCCGCAGGTTCCGGAGATGTCATGCTGTCCCAGAGTTGATGATCAAGCTCGTCGGAGGGTTTCATCAGATTCACGATCTCACTGTCATTACAGTCTTCAATGGAAATGCTGTCTTCAGATGACTCAGCAAAAAAGCGACGACCAACCTCAAACAGTGCCGAGTCTGCATTCCTGATTGCGACTCGTTCGCACGTCGCGACATCAGCAAAGGGTTGTAAAACGCCAAATTCGAATACGGACGGCGGTGTCGCGAAACTCACCGGTGAAGCGCCTGAGTCGACGTCGTGGCCCGCAACTTCAATGAAAGGCTCGGCTACGTTCGACCTGGCCGCAGTGATCGATCGTGCCGGTGATTCCGTCGCCCGACGAACATCTGCCGCATTCATGGATGGCCCCCCGAATTCAATCACACCGGGCGACAGCGCTGCACGCGCCGAAGTTGGTCTGCTGACAGTCGCCGTGACACTCGCCCTGACGATCGACGAAGCAACCTGACCGATCGACTGTTCCGCAGCAATTTCGACGTCTGACAACGGCGACTCGGAAATGTCGGCAAGAGGCGATGCATTCCAGTTGTACTGCAGGTGCTGGAGACGACTGAGTGCCGCACGCACCGACTGTTCTGTCGCGGTCTTCTCACCGCATTCTGCAGCCACCACGAGCGTTTCGTCGGCAAGCAGACTCAGGCATCGCGGGATGCCGTCTGCTGCGGTGGCAATCAATTCCACCGCGGGCGTCGTCAGGACCTGTGATAACCGGCCTCCGGCCAGCTCAATCTGTTCCCGTAAGAAGCGAACGGATTCGACAGACCTCAATGGCTGCAGGAACGCATGACATCGGATCCGCCGACCAAATTCAGCGTACTCAGACCGGGCAAGTTGTTCTTCAAAAGAAATTGGTGCCGATACCAGACAACGCACCAGATCGCGACCGTTCCATTCTTCTTCTGTACAAGCTCGCAATTCATTCAGTACCGGAAGTGGTACCAGCTGAGCGTCGTCAATCAGCAACAGAATTGGCCCCCAGAGTTCCGCTGTTCGCTTCATGTGTTCCATGACATACGATCGTGTTGCCGGCAACACGGAATCTGCGTCGTGCGATTTTGTCGTATTTTCGCTGCCTGCTTTCATGCGGGAAGCCTGCCACAGAACGCCAATCAGATCGACCGTGGCTCCCAGGCTGGCACCCGAACACACGATGACGCGGCCTTCGTTCGACAATTGCTGCTGAATGTGTCGCAGCAATGAAGTCTTGCCGCTGCCTGGTACTCCCGTCAAAACGGCGATGCCAAGATCTGATCTCAGCGCGTGCAATAGCTGTGGCAGTATCGTGCGGATCGATTCTGAGACGAAGAATGCTCGAGACGCATCCGCTGAGTGGAACGGCTGTCGATGAAATCCAAAATGTGTTTCGTACATGACCAATCCGTCCCTGGATGCTGGCGCTGCTCCGGCAGAACATACCGGTGCCCTCGTCGCGCGGTTTCTCCCGTGTCATCATCGAACGGGATTAACCGCATTCTTTAGTGCAACCGCTGTGCATGGCAACGACGAGACATCCCGCACAGTTTCAGCATCATGCACACTGACTCAGCCCGCCAATTTCCTGAACTGCCTGGTCTACCAGACGTTTCCTCAGACTGCGCAACTGATACAACGCCGCCCCAGTTGCACGTTCTTCCTGCGAATCGGCATCTTGACATCGTGAAACAGTAACTTCCTGTGTGGCGTCACCCGATGACTTCCTGAATTGCTTTCAGTATTTCAGGCCCGGTCGTTTCCATACCATACCGTTTCAGACAACGATCACGGAGCACCGAATTCGAGGGTATCGAGCCTGCGTCCGCCGATGGCAGGTTTAAAATGGCGTCCATGAGCGCCTTTCGTGAACCGGGTTCATAGAGTCGTCCGGATTTCAGATCCGCAATGCGTTCCGGAAACGCGCCGTGGTTCGGCAACAGTGCCGGGACTCCAGCCAGTGCGGCTTCCAGCACGTACAGCCCTTTC
>JAYUVA010000384.1:0-3734 GCA_043754375.1 Candidatus Kuenenia sp.
ATTTCTGAAGGGTACTCATACGATGAGCATACGATCCTCTACATGACCAAGGAACTCGAATTTCGCGGGCCCGTCGCACCAGCGACTCTGGAAGAGTCAATGCGCATGCATCGCGATGCTTTTTCTGAGAAGAAGCGTGGAGCGAAAATGCGACACTATATGAAAACAACAAGTCGTCCGGCACATGAAGAGATGCTGGGTGGCTATTGGTTTTTGGGAATGACGCGTGATGGGCCGATCAATAGCCTCGCAAAAGGTCAATCAGATACTGATGGAAAGACAATTTCATACTCCTACAAATCCAAACTGGGTGTTGAACACCAGTTGGTTTTCGATTCGGAGCGACGGGTCTTTACTAAACTGACTAGTGAATACTCGGGCCAGGATTCTGTTGCGGCGGAGGATTCGAGCAGATCGAAAATGGATCCGTTTACAAGAGTCGATGAGCGCCACGAGTCCGCCGAGGGATTTGTCCTCAAAAGTAAGAGTATGCAGAATCCCTCATCTCCAGCACCATACATCGTGACTCAAACAATGCGAGTGTCGGAGTTTTCCGCCGTCGTGGATCAGCCGGTAACGATGAGCGAGCCTCCGAAAAATGGTGATCCGATTGGTGTCGTAGGTGGGTCGCCAATCAAATATGCATGGTTGAACGGCAAGATCGTCAAGGCCGTCAACACGTTGCTTATTGACGATGTCAAGGGGAGCGATCTCTCTTTACAAAAGAGTACTCGCCGTTGGTTCGTGGGATTGAATGCTGCTGTATTTCTGGGCTTGGCGATCTGTGGTTTGTTTTGGAAATGGCGACGCGGTCGTAACCTGCTGGCATTGTTGGCGATTCTTTGTTCTCCGGATGTTGTGGCTGCAGGTGATGCCTATTGTGGGATGTATTCGTTATTCGGCGCCGCAACATCACTCGGGATTGATGTTGATATCGATGGCCTGATTGACCCGCAGTTCATATCCAGCGGGATGGGCAGCACTGCCGAATATATTGTGGAAGCCGCAAACAAAATTGGACTCAAGGCGATCGCGCTTCGCGGTCTTGGGAAAGTGAGCCTGAAAGCAGCAGACAGTCCTTTGATTCTTCATGCGGCTCCATTGGCCGCACACGGAAAATACCAACATTGGATTCTGTTTCTTGGTATCGACGAGGGTGGAAACGCACGGGTTGTCGATGGTGAGGGTGGTGTCGTAGCGTGCAGCATCAATGAAGTTCTATCACGCTGGGACGGCGTTGCGATCGCTGTTCGAAAACCGGGTTCTGCCCCTACACGTCTTTTGCCAGCGGAGGCCGCAGATTTCTTTGTTGTAGTGGCGATCGGTTGCTTATGCTCGATTGTTTTTGAAATGCAATTGCTGAATCGATTGAAGGCTGTGGTCTCATCGAAACTGCTGCTGTGTTTCGGGGTGTTTGGTATTGTATTGGTGTCCGGAGTGTTGGGGAATCTGACACGCGGTGATGGATTCTTTGACGCCGCGCACAGCATTGATGCAGCACTCGGGTTGCGGCGGTTAGATGAAGTCCAGATTCAGGAATTGCCCGCAAAGTTGGCGCGGGGCGCTCTCTTAGTCGACTGCAGGTATAGTGGCGACTATGCATCAGGTCATATTCCCGGCGCCATCAGTATTCCCGTTGATAGCGGGCTTGGTGAACTCACTCGTGCAATTGACGGCATCGATCGTTCCGTGGAAGTCATTTTGTATTGTCAGTCGGAAGGATGTTCGTTTTCTGACCTTTCGGCAACAATGCTGGCGAGGAATGGCTTTTCGAATATCAAGGTCTTTCGCGGAGGTTGGGTGTCATGGGAATTGGCCCAGCAGGCTGTCAAGTAGTCGGGGTACCGGAGAATCAGGCTGGTTTCAAGAAGTCCCTGACCAGAGTCATTGAAATTGCGATTGGGACGGTCATGATATTGAGCGGGTGGCTGCATTTGCAGAATCACATGCACTTCTATATTCAAGTTGCACAATACAGATTATTGTCTGGCGTGTGGCTCAGAGTAACGGCATTATCGATCCCGTGGCTGTTGTTGATTGCCGGGTTTTCGATGTTCTGTCAAGTCGGAATTCGTCCTGGCAGCGTTGTCGCCCTTCTGCTGTTTATTACGTTTTGTGCCGCTCAGGCGTGGGTACTGATGAGCGGTCTTGATATCGATTGCGGTTGCTTCGGCACAATGGTGAGCACGAAAAGTGGATTCAGTTCAGCCGCGTTTTCCGGAACTCTTGCATTCGGAAGTGCGGCAGTTTTTAGGCTTAATCGAATCCATTGATCGCTTTGATGGCTCGCTGGGTGCTGCACCATGTTCGGGAAGAATTGGCAATCCAGTGACCCGACGGAGCGATTCCAGTTTTTGCAGCGAATCATTTTGTTTTTACTCTTCATATTGCAAGCGGTGCTTTTGGCATTCGCGGCTTCGCGTCAGTCTCCAACTCGAATCGAGCCTGCATTTCTGGCAAGTGGCATCTCTCACTGGGAATTCGGCCGGTTCGAACTCTATCGCGTGAATCCACCACTTGTGCGGATGGTCGCGGCGCTTCCCGTGCTGGCCGTTGGATGCCAGACGGACTGGAGCGAGTTTTTCGACGGGCCGGGTGCTCGCCCGGAATATGCCATTGGCGCTTCATTTATTGAGGCCAATGGCGCTCGTACAGTGGATTTGATTAAATATGCCCGGTGGGCTTCTATTCCATTCAGTATCCTCGGGGCGTTCGTTGCATCGCGGTGGAGTACCGAACTTTATGGCCCATTTGCAGGAATACTGACGACCACGCTTTTTGTGATTGAACCGAATCTGCTGGCCCACGGCGCACTGATAACGCCTGATGCCGCGTGTACGGCATTTGGGATTCTCGCTGGTTACACTTTTTGGCGGTGGCTCAAGCGTCCGTCGCTCACAACGGTCATCGCTGCCGGAGTGTCACTTGGACTGGCGTTGTTGTCAAAAATGAGTTGGCTGATCCTGTTGCCGCTGTGGCCTGCACTCTTTGTCTTTTGGCGATGGTGTGGATCCCGAATGCGCGCCCCTGAATTGGTGACTAACCTCAATGCGATTGGTCTTTCGAGTGAGCAATCGAGTCCTGTTCGTTGCAGATTGCCAGGTGGCTTCCAACTCACAGCAATTTTGGGGCTGGGGATTTACGTAGTGAATCTCTTCTACGCTTTTGACGGAACCGGAACGGCTCTCAAGGAATTTGATTTTGTCAGCACAATGTTGTCGGGAAATGAACAACCGGGCGAACCGGGAAATCGCTTTCGAGGTAGTTGGTTGAGTGAATTGCCATCGCCGGTGCCGAAACAGTATTTACTTGGTTTCGACACGCAGAAAAAGGACTTTGAAGAATTCAGCGGTCGCTCATATCTTCGGGGAACATGGAGCGACCATGGATGGTGGTATTACTATATTTACGGGCTATTCGTCAAAGTCCCATGCGGTGTCTTGTTGATCTTTGTGTTGGGGATTCTCTCTCGGTGGGCGAATATGGCGCAGTTGAGGGATGAGGTCGTGTTAATGACGCCTGCACTCGTGCTGCTGGTACTGGTCAGTTCGCAAACGGAATTCAATATCCACTTGCGTTATGTCTTTCCGACATTGGGATTTGGGCTTGTGTTTCTCGGACGGGCTGTGAGTGTAGGTGCTCGCTGGCATTCGCCTCGGAACCTGATGATTATCGTATCGACGGTCTGGTCAGCAAGTAGCATGCTGTACTCGTATCCTCACCTCATCTCTTAC
>JAYUVA010000385.1:0-7356 GCA_043754375.1 Candidatus Kuenenia sp.
TGCAACTCGGCAGTTGTCGATCGAATTGTCGTTGACAAGCATCAGTCCGGCGGAACTGCGTGCATCAGTCATCCGGGGACTCGACTATTTGTCCGCCAGTGGATTTAAGTTCACGCAGGTCACAGGGTTGGAATCAAACGCTCCTGACGGCAGCCTGATTTCGCGCTTGATTACGCTCAGCGCCGCAACGACTGCGGAAAAGCCGTTGCCACCCGGCACACTGACCATGAAGCCATCGACGGAGGCTCGCAACGAATGCGTGCTTCACATCTCGCACAACAACGCAACAATCAGGACAGTGTCCATCGTTGAGACCGCGAATGTCGTGGATCGCATCGTCACGGTCTGCGAGTCCCGTGAAACCTGCGGAAAATGGATGGAAGCGTTTTCCGTCACACTGGAACTGGCGGAAGCCGTCAGTAAGTCATTGCGGCGACGCAGAACAGTCGATGTGCATTTCGATTCGGGCAGCGAAAAAGGCGTCTTCAAGAGTCAGATGACAGCCATGGGCTGTGGCGTCCTGACCTTTATGATGCTGGGTATGGTCGCTTATCTGATTGTGGCGCAACTGGTGCCACTACCTGACACCGTCCTGCACATACTCCGCATCCTGTGGATCACGCCCCTGGTCCTGTTCCTGATCGCGCAGGTTCTGCTGCCCTTGGCGCGTGATCGTGGTAGTCGTGAATAGTGCTACGTCAAAGCTTGATTCCTGGATTGGCCGGACCAAAGCTGCGATTCCTGTAGCTTGGACATTCATGATCATGAAAACGGCACACAGAAAATGATTCGGGCTAGCCTCGCTCTTTGTGCCACTTCGCCAGTGATCGTACCGTATGGATCACTCCGAGAAATATCACAGTACGAGGACTCATTGAAAATAGAACGATATATGGAAAACGAGCCACACCTTGACATCGGAGCCCTTTCGGTGTCATCGCATATCGCTCAGGATCCGAAACGACTGACGATATCGCATCGCTCACGTTGTTGGTAAACGCGACGCCCAAGCCAGAAACTCGGCCATCGTACCAATTCGCTGCATCAATGACATCAGCGTGGAACGCCGGATGGTATTCGGCAGATCTATGCATTTCGATTCGCAATATGACGCCAGACGGTTTCGTGATCCAGCGTGATACCGGGATTCGCTTCAATTTCATGGAGACGGCGCAAACCTTCCGTTTCTGCCCATTCAGGCAACGGCAGAGGTTCTGTAGATGTCAAAAGGTTCTCCCAGAGCAGTTCGATAATCTGCAACTGTTCTGCCGGAGGCAGCTCAAGGAGTTCTGAATGGTCAATTGACATGCTGTTTTCCCGAGAAGGCGAGCAAAGACATAGCGGATGATACCGTTTTTTCGCTCCCACTTCCAGCAATTTTTGATATCACGTTACCAGCACGCGTCGAAGGTGCCGGTCGCGATTAACGAATTTGCTGACGGTTCAGGTATCTGTTCGAACCGCGTGCGCCGTTCGTGCCTGACTGCGACTGAAGCGTGGTCTGGCCTACAGATTGGCCGAATTTTTTACGCTCGGTCCAAAATTGCGATTCCTGTAGCTTGGACATTCATGTCCGAGTCCTTGGACATTCATGTCCGAGTCCTTGGACAATCACCGTTGCATTGTCAAGCGGCTGGCAAGGCACAATAACCTTCGCTTCGACCGTGTGTCATGGCCATCCGACGGACATGAATGTCCATCCTACATTCGATCGTTCAACCGTTTGTTTGCGGCACTACATGAGTTGCCAGGGATCTTCCAAATATCGATCGAAGAAGCATTCCAATGTGGGTGCCGATTGAACACCATGAGACGACCAAACAGACGAATGTTGCGAAGTTTCGTATCGCAGTTCCCATGTTACGATCTCGATCGAGTGATCGCAAAACATGACACCATCGCGCGGCGATTCCCGGTTTCGATTCTTGAGCCAATCCCACGGCCAAAGCGACCAGAAAAACTCTTCCTCAAATGTGTAATCCTGGAACCCGCCCACAGTCGCATACATGTGTAGCACATCGGCTGATAGCTCTCGTTTGAAGCCCGCCCACACGCGACGCACTTCATCCTCGGTGATCGGTGAAGCCAACGTAACGCCGTCGGCGCCCCATTTTACAAGACAGCGGTCAAGTACGTCTGAGAATGCCATCGGCGAAGATCCATTCTATCGCTTCACCAGCGTCTTCAACGCGAACTCAATCGCGTTCATCAACGCCGTGATGTCATCAACCGAGTTGTAAGCTGCGAGGCTCACGCGCGTTGTCGCGGAAACTCCCAGGTAGGTGTGAAGTGGCATCGTGCAGTGATGCCCGTGCCGCGCAAACACGTCGTGCTGGTCGAGAATTGCAGCCAGATCTTCCGGATGAATGCCGTCAATGCGAAACGTGATGATGCCGCCACGATGTGCCACATCAGGGCCATAGATCGCGATGCCGGGGACGGTCTGCAGGCGTTCCATTGTCTCCTTCGTCAGTAGTTGTTCGTGCTGATGAATGGACGCAAGCCCGGTCCGCTGCACCCATTCCGCAGCCGTGCCCAGCGCGATGACCTGCACGATCGGCATAGTACCTGCTTCAAATTTCGCAGGGGCTGCTGACCATGTGGACTCTTTGATGCGGACCTCGGAAATCATGTGCCCGCCAAAAATGATCGGGTCCATTTCTTCCAGGCGTTCGGGCTTTCCATACAGAATGCCAACGCCGGTGGGACCGTACAGTTTGTGGCCACTGAAGGCCAAAAAGTCCACATCGTCTGCGATCACATCCGTCGGCAGATGCGGCACGCTTTGAGCCCCATCCACGACGACGCAGGCTCCCACCTCGCGTGCTCGACGAGCCAATTCACGAATCGGATTGACTGTCCCCAGCATATTTGACATGCCTGTGATCGCCAACACACGGGTGCGTTTTGTCAAAACAGAATCGAGTTGATCCATGTCCAGCCGTCCGTCGGACGTCAGCGGAATCAGCTTCAACGTCGCGCCGCGCTCTTTGGCCAGCTGCTGCCACGGAACAAAGTTCGCATGGTGCTCCATCACAGAAGTCAGGATCTCGTCGCCCGGTTGAACGTGTCTGCGCCCCCAGCCGGACGCGATCATGTTGAGTCCGATCGTCGTGCCCGGCGTAAAGATAATGCTGTTCACTGTCGGAGCGTTCAGGAACTTCGCGATGGTCGTGCGAGCGCCTTCAAATTCCTCGTCGATTCTCTGGCCGAACTGATAGGTGCCGCGATGGGCATTCGCGAAGTACTGCTCTTCTACCTCGCGTTCTTTATCGATCACGCACTGCGGCTTCTGCGCCGACGCTCCGCTGTCCAGAAAAATCGGTCGTGAACCGCTGGGTAGCGTCTGACACAGCACGGGAAACTGGCGGCGGATGTCGTCGGCATTGAGGACATCGATATTTTTCGGATCGAGTTGGGGTTGTCCGTCCGGCGAGCCGGGCGACGTCACCTCTCGCACCGAACGCGCCTTGCCGTTCACTCGATTCACTGAATCGGACTCACCGCCGCCACTCTTCACAAGATGCATGCGAGCCAGCTTCAGGACTCGATCGACCATGCCTCGGAGGCCGTTGCGGCGCTGCGGTGTGATGTGCTGTTGCAGATTGAGCCGATGGAAGACGGCATCGATGTCGTATTCCAGAATCTCACGGGCTGTTTTTCCGTTGTAGGATGCTTCCAGGATCGCGATCAGCCCGCGGACAATATTCGAATCGCTGTCAGCAACGATATTGAATCTGGCCGTTGCGTCGGCACCATCAAGATCAGTAATCAGCCACACCTGGCTCTGACAGCCATGCACTTTGTTTTCATCTGTCCGCGCATCGACCGAAAGCTCCGGCAATCCGTCGCCCAGTTCAAGCAGATACAACGACTGGTCCTGCCGATCCAGGTCAGCGAATTCTTCAAAGATTTCTTCAAGTGTCAGGATCATTGGACGATTGACAAAACAAAGTATGAGTCAGGACTTCACAGGATTTCGAGGAGCGGTCCTGACGGTGACTTGATCAATTCCTTGAACACCTGCATTGCCACGTTCTGGCAGACGTTGCGAAGTGCATCACGGGACGGATTCTCTTCCGTCATCATTTCCATGATCTTGCCTCGGTCGCAGTATTCGCGAATGCAGCCATTCATCGGAATCTCGCCCAGGAACGGAACTTTGAGTTCCTGCGCCACCTTCTGAGCACCGCCGCGACCAAAGATTTCCCCTGACATATTCTCGACGAATCCGAGAATCGGAACGTTAACCTTTTGATACATATCCACGGCTTTGATCGCATCCAGCAGCGCGACCTGCTGAGGTGTGCAGACCACGACCGCTCCGGCCAGACTGACCTGCTGCGCCAGCGTCAGTGCGACGTCACCTGTGCCGGGCGGAAGATCGATGATCAGATAATCCAGTTCGCCCCACTGTGTGTCTTTCAGGAACTGAGTCAACGCTTTGTGGAGCATCGGGCCGCGCCACACGACCGACTGCCCTTGCTCGATAAAGAAACCCATGGACATCAGCTTGACGCCGCCCACATCGATCGGCTCCATCCGCATGACGCGATTACCCTGCTCATCCTTCATCTCAGTCGCTGCCGGTTGCCCTTTGGCGTTCATCATATGAGGAATACTTGGGCCGTAAACGTCAGCATCCATCAAGCCCACGCGGCAACCCATCGAATGCAGTCCGCATGCCAGCGCGGCGGCCACAGTGCTTTTGCCAACGCCGCCTTTGCCACTGCCAACAGCAATGATGTTATGCACATTGAGACCAATTCGACCGCCTGCGTCTTTGCCGCGAACGGTCGAATGCATTTCAATCCGAGGTTCCAATTCTGCAGCTGCAAATTTGATCCGCTGACGGATGAGGTCTTCCAGTTTCTTCGACGCTGGATACGCCGGCGTTGGCAGTTCGATACGAACTCGCGCGTCATTACCGTTGACGAACGTATCGCGAACCATGCGGAGGTCGCCAAGCGGCTTTTCCGTGCAGGGTTCAATGACGTTCGAAACAAGAATTTTAAGTTGTTCGGCGGTTGGCATGGAGATGGACTGAGTAGATTCTGCGGAAAATGTACGGAATCAGCAACCCTTTTTTTGGGGCCATATTCCGGCATCGTACGTCGTCAGAACGTCAGTTCAACCGTCGAGAGAACTCAAGTCCCCTTGATTCGCAGAAACAACTCAAACCACGCTGGGAGTCTCACTGAGCAAGGCAATTTATACTCCGCGCCGCCGGAAACGAGTCCGGCGAGCGGAGCGGCGTGAGCCCAATGGCACTCGATTTAATGCAGTGTCGTCTTTCGCTCCGCGAAAGTAACGCGACTTTTGCGGAGCAAAAGGCGACACTGAATTAACAAAAATCGCAAATCGAGTGCCATAGGGAGTGAGCCCTCCGCTACACCGTTTTTGTACCGGCAAGCTGACGCATGCCGCTCGCCAATTGTCTCACTCATGACCGCGCGGAGTATACGCAGCTGGTCTGCCGATGTCCGCTATGCAGGGCGAACGAACCTTAAACGATCACCTTCGAGCGTTTTCACAACGTCCAGTGTACGATTCGTAATGCGTTTGGCTGTCTCCAGCCCCACCAGCAACAGGGATTGACCGCTTCGAGCGAAGACGACGTCACCCTTCTGTTCGGTATCCGGGCGGAACTGGACGTGTCCATCTTCCACCGTGATTCGAACTGCGACACCTTCCGGCTGACGTTTCAGCTTTCGCTTCAGACGTGACAATGCCGTTTCTGTGACCTTAACCATATGCCCCCCAATCATCAGGACTTACCAGAACCGCTCGGTGTTGCACGGAGCGTGCTTTTCCCGAGACCTGATTCTATCACATCACACCCCTAAAGCGAATCCAATAGCGCAGACCGGCGCCCAGTGGATGAGCCGCACGGCTTTGCTTCGTCACGATCACGTGCTTCATTCACGGTCATTGATCGCCCGCCAAGCGAATTACCGTTCAGCCGCGCAATCGCTTCTTCAGCGTCTTCCATGCCAGGCATGTTAACAAATGCAAACCCGCGAGGTGAACCAGAACCACGCTCGGTCATCACGCGCACCGATGTCACGCGACCATAGCGTTCAAACACATTTCGCACCTCAGACTCCGTGGTCTGGAAGGAAAGGTTACCGACAAAAATTGTAGTCATTCCATACTTCTTGCCCAGTGTAGGCATTACGACAAGTCAGAAGAGGTCACAACAGATTGCAACCGCACATCGGGCCTCACACAGGTGAAACACCGAACCGGAACACTCCGGAGAAACGCCGCGCAGACGGCCACTGACTTACAGCGATGTCATTCGAGCCGCACATTTTGGCGGCTGTCATGCTGCGTAAAGGTCTTCATTGCGAACGACCGGCGAAGCAAAAAATCTGACTGCTTTCCAGAGATTCTCAAGCCGGTCAATGGTGATCGCTGTAACAGACAGTGTCACTCGGGAGGCTCTGAACGTCAGGCAACTGACGAATCGACAGGCGTTCTTGCAAATACGCCCAGCGGGCAGCATGGTAGCCGAACCCAAGCAGAGAACAGTCAACTCATCGTTCGACGCACAAAGTATAGGTGTTATCGACGAAAATTGTGAGTAGAATTTTCTGATACTTCTGTCATACTTCTGTCACAAGCTGCAACAACCGTCACAGTCAGTGTTTACGACACCAATATCTGCGGCCGATCGTGGGCTCACGCCTGATGTTTTACTTGTAATGTACGTGTCAGAAGGCCGAGCAGGCCAATGATGAATGCCTCAATCGCAGATTGATGGTTTATGCAATTGCAGGCAACTTTGCAAACTCTTGGCTAGTGATGATCAATGACAGCGATCAATCGACGGCAAAAACTGGAAACCATGCTGGCAGCATCACCGGATGACGGGATGTTGCGCTACATGCTGGCGCTGGAACTGGACAAGGAATCCGAATATGAACGCAGCTTGGAACTATTTCGCAGTTTGATGAGCGACTCGCCGCCGTACGTCCCGGCATTTCTAATGGCTGGCCAGTTATTAACCAGGCTGGAACGCACGAATGACGCCAAATCAACATATCAGACCGGCATCAACGAAGCGCAAAAACAGAAGAACGATCACGCTGCTGGCGAAATGGCAAGTTTCCTGCAGGCTCTGGATTAGTGGTCGTGCCACCGTGCCTTCCTGCAATTTCAGCATTCCGCCAAAAAACATCGCGGATTCCTGAAGGTAAGGCAAGACCCGGAAATAAAAATACCCGTTTGACGCACTTTGAAAGAGAACAGAAGCAATAGTGTTCGGCACTTCGATTGCAGTTGAATCGTGTGTGCTTGAATTTTGACGAGGGCGGGGGGCAATTGGCGAGTCGCTTGCAGGATTTCGGCGAC
>JAYUVA010000386.1:0-7394 GCA_043754375.1 Candidatus Kuenenia sp.
TCCACGACAGTAACCTGCGTGCCCAGTGCCGCATAGACGGAACCCATCTCCAGTCCGATATAGCCGCCACCGATGACCAACAGGCGTTGCGGAATGTCCTTGAGTTCCAGGGCACCGGTGGAATCCATAATGCGGTCGTCACCGAGTGCAAACATTGGTGGCATGGCGGGCTGGGAACCAGTCGCGACGATGCAGTGATCGTACGTCAGAGTTCTCGTCGTGCCTTCTAATGTTTTCACTTCAAGCGTGTCGGAATTCAAAAACGTGCCGCGACCTTTTAACAGCTCGACACCGCGCGCCTTGCAGAGACTTTCAATGCCACCTGACAGATTGCCGACGACGTTGTTCTTAAACGTGCGAAGTTTGTCGAGACTAATCGTGGGCTTTGAAAATGTGCCACCGCATTCTTCTGCTTCTGCAGCTTCATTGATCAGCTTGGCGACATGCAGCAGTGCTTTCGAAGGAATACAGCCGCGATTGAGGCACACGCCGCCGGGTTTTACGCCTTCATCAATCAGCACGACTTTCATGCCGTGATCCGCCGCCGCAAACGCCGCCGGATACCCGCCAGGACCGCCACCCAGAACCACCAATTGAACGTGTTGATCAGCCATTGAAACCAAGTGCTCCGAAACTGTAAATGCCAGGAAATTGCGTGCTGTGTACTTTGTCTGTGATTCGTCGGATTGCATGGCGAACACGATTCAGCATCCGCCACGGTGAGAACTGTAGTGCAGATGCCTCAGATTATCAAAATAACGCGATAGATGGCGATCCGGGGCACAAATCCTCGGTCCCGGCTACGGCTCTACCATTGGCAGATGCAGATCAACCTTGTCGTGCATCGTATACAGACGCCATTGTTGACCGTCATGCACAAGCTGGCCGCTGGATTTGTTCTCACTGGTCGGACGCAGAGGGCCTCGGACGTCTTTCGTCCAGTGCACGAGATCCCGCGATGTCGCCAGATAAGTACACCATTGCCGAGGTTTCTCCGGGGAACCAGTACCATGCAGCACGGCGACGTAAATGCCATCGATGCGGATCACCTGGTTCATGGCGATCATCCGGGAGTCGAAAGTTTCAGGTCCGGGCAGAACCAAGGGTTCGTCAGCAACGTTCGTCCAGGTTTTCATGTCAGTTGATCGAGCCAGCCAGATTCCGGCATCACGCCGTTCGTAAAAAAGACTCCAGACGCCGTCTTCAAAGAATGCCGTTGGTGTGCCGAACGGTCCAGCAGGAATCGGATGTCCATTCGTCAGTCGGACGTCCAGCGTGCCGACGCGATCCCAGTGAACCCCATCGGTTGATTTCAACAGTTGTGACTGATCCTGAGCACCCTCTGCAAACATGAAGTATTCGTCCAGACGTTTGACGACCATGATGTCTTCGATCCAGAATTCACCCACAATCGGATGCTGGGAGGATCGATGCCATTTGATGCCGTCCGATGACGTTGCCAGTCCGAGACTCATTGATGGCGGCTGTTGATCCGGGTCGTAGCCCGTGTACCAGAGCTTCCAGCCTGATTCGTCTTTCAGAATCCAGCCTCGCTCACGGATCTTTGCATCCCACTTTCCGTCCGCAGCTGCGAACACCGGATTTTCGGACACAGGTTCGAATACAATCGACTGGACCGGCAGGTCTTCGCCGCAGGCCACAAAGCATCGGCTTTCCGCATTGAGCAGAAAAATGGCGATGGCAGCAATGACACAACAATGAATCGGGCGACTGAATCGCAAAATCATGAACCTATTCCCGCAAAGCCTGATGACAGTTTGACTGTCATACAGGCTACGGGAAAATCAGGAAAAAGCCAGCCATGGCCGCTGCCTGCATAAGCGCAGCTTCTTCGTTGAATGGGATCTGGTAATGTTTTTTCGGTGCATACTCACCCGGTCGATAGTAACCAAGCGTGTATTCTCGCGAGTGCACAGGGTGTAACGTCATCTGATATGGTATGCCGACCAACTGTGTTGCAAAGCGACCAGCGGAAGCGAATGGCTGCACGACCGGGTGATACGTGTGTCCGTAGCGTTCCAGAGCCGGGTCTTCGAAGTAAAGCGGATAGTGATACAAATTTGTCGGTGCCCACTGCAGAACGGCCGGGCTGGCCTGGCGCGCGATGTAGTCACCTTGATCGAGTTTCTCACTGAACCCCTCGGGGAGCTCACCAGCGTCGATATTTCGCATCGCATAGCCAAGCGTCGGGCGGATCTCGCGGATATCGGTTCTGAGCCGATTTCCCCCAGGATCATTCGCAGCCTGGCCGTCATCGGAATTCGCACTCAGAGGCCGAACGGCTGTCACGGCCTGGGAAGACGCCACTGAAATAGGTCTCTGATCAAAGATATCAACTTCGTATTCGTGTTCGGGTGGCAGAGTATGTTCAATGACAAAGTGCTGAGCGGATGCCTTGAAATGAGCAGGTTCAATGGTCACGACCTCAACGTATGGTAACCGCTGCCGCCACCAGTCACCTACGGTTCCTCGCTGCACACCGCATGTACCGCCATGGAGGACCTCATCGAGGTGCCGCAAATATTCCTCCTGCGGTGTTTCCGCATGAGCTGGAGCGTCCTCAATCGCCAGTGAGGCCGCATCGCTTTTCGCGTCAATCTGTGTAATTGCACGAGCGGAGGCCAACGATTTGCTCTGATCGGGAATGCTGCCTTGTGTGCCGGTGAATGGCCTTGTCGAAGCTGGCTTCTTTGCGTCAGGAAGCGACGAGCGGCCTGCGTTTTCCTGTGCCGCAGCAACGCTGGCAACAGTCAGAATGGTACACATCGTCAAGCATACCACCAAAGTCGGCGCAATGTGGCACATGATTGTCCAGCGTACATTTTGTCGGGAGGTGATGGTTCGACGAGGGTTCCTGCTAATCCTGGGGAGCATGCTCCACAGAGTAGTTCGGAGATTCCTGAGTGATGGCGATATCATGTGGATGGTTCTCCCTAACGGAAGCCGCAGTGATTTCAATGAACCGGGCTTTCTCACGCAGTTCGCGCGTGGTCCCGACACCGACATAACCCATGCCGGATCGCAGACCACCAGTCAATTGATACATCAACGGCTGCAGAGCTCCTCTGTAAGAAACGCGACCTTCCACGCCCTCCGGAACCAGTTTCGACTGATCGCCCGCTGGAGCATGGCCCTGCCGGTAACGTTCACTACTGCCTTTAATCATCGCCCCCAGCGAACCCATTCCGCGGTATCGCTTGAAGCTCCGTCCCCGGTAAAGAATCATCTCACCGGGGCTTTCATCGACACCCGCCAGCAGACCGCCGACCATTACAGTCCACGCTCCGGCAGCAAGTGCCTTCGTAATATCTCCGCTGAAGCGAATTCCTCCGTCAGCGATGATCGGGATACCTGTTCCCGCCAGGCCCTTCGCGGCATTCGCGATGGCCGATAACTGCGGAACGCCGATTCCCGAAATAATTCTGGTCGTACAAATCGATCCTGGCCCGATTCCAACCTTCACCGCATCAGCCCCGGCATTCGCCAGAGCCTTTGCACCTTCCACTGTGGCCACATTTCCGGCAATCACATCAATCAGCATTTTCTGCTTGATGGCAGCCACCGTCTCAATCACATTGCGAGAATGCCCATGAGCGCTGTCGACAACCAAAACATCAACACCTTTTTCCATTAATTGGGCCGCTCGTTCAAAATCAAAAACACCGATTGCAGCACCAACCCGCAAACGACCACGCGAATCTTTCGATGCTCGCGGAAACTGCAGATTCTTGTCGATGTCCCGAATTGTAATGAGTCCCTTTAGTTGATAATCATCGTCCACGAGCAGCAGTTTCTCGACCTTGTTTTCCAGGAGAATTCGTTCGGCATCTTCCAGCTTCGTATTCTCCGGTGCCGTGACCAGTCCATCCTTTGTCATGATCTCAGAAACCGGCCGGTCTTTTGATTCCAGAAATCGCAGGTCCCGACGTGTCAGAATGCCCACCAGTCGTCCGTTGACTGTGATTGGTACGCCGCCGATGTTGCGTTCGTCCATGATCCGCACCGCCTCGCCCGCAGGAGTTTCCGGCGGCAATGTGACGGGATCTACGATCACTCCATGCTCGCTGCGTTTCACGCGATCGACCTGCATCGCCTGCTGCTCGATCGACATGTTCTTGTGAATGATGCCAATGCCACCCAGTTGAGCCATGGCGACCGCCATATCACTCTCGGTGACCGTGTCCATCGGACTGCTGACGATCGGCAGATTCAAGGGAATATTACGCGTGAGGAACGAACTGATGTCCACTTCAGACGGAATCACTTCGCTGTACCCCGGCTCCAGAAGAACATCATCAAACGTCAATCCGCGATAAACAATGCGATCCTGCATGGGGAAGTCTCCTGTTTTCAGTTTTCAGTTTTCAGTGTGAAGCGAAACACACCGTTTCTTCATTGCCGCGTTGTTGGGCGATTCGCGTCACTCACCCTGCTCGATAACGTCAGAGTTTCTGTTTTTTTCCACGATCACGGCATGGACTTTATTGGACAGTCGAATCAGTGTTGCAATTTCCATCTGTTCGGCTCGATCGTCGATTTTGTGCTCTAATTCTGCGAGCAGACGATCCACGTCCTCCTTGTCCAGTTGTTTGCGATACATTCCGATCAGGACAGGGCGAATGAGTTTGCGGCGTTGCGAAAACGTGCGTCTCAAAAAATCCAGAAAGAATTTACGATCGTTGATTCTGGCGGCCGCTTCTTTGTTGCGCCAGATACTGACGATTGCCGAATCCACCTTTGGCCGAGGCCAGAAGACGTTCGGCCCCAGCCTCCGCAGAATTCTGATACTCGCCTGCGACTGAATCCACACAGACAACGCCGAGTATCCGGACGTCCCGTGTTCGGACGCCATCTTTTCGCCGAGTTCCCACTGGATCGTGCAGACCATGCGTTCCCAGGGCAGATCCGACGCGATCAAGTTGGCAATCACCGGCGTGGCGACGCTGTAAGGCAGATTCGACACGAGTTTCAACTGACCGTTGGGAAGTGATGCAACCTGGGCGCGAATGAGATCACAAATCTCAGGTGCCAGGGTGTTCTTGTTTTTCAGGATGTCCTGGTTGATGAGCGTGACGTTGTCGCAATCTTTGACGGCTTCCGCCGCAAAGAGTGCCATGTTTCTGTCCACATCGACCGAGATGACTTTCCCGGCTTCTTCTGCCAGAAACGCTGTCATACCTCCGGTGCCGGAACCGACCTCCAGCGCCACATCGTTCGGCCCGAGACTCGCATGACGCACGACAAATTCGATCAGATTCACATCGATCAGAAAATTCTGCCCCAGATCACCGCGCGGGTGGAAGCCATGCTGTGCGAACAGCTCCATCAGCCATGACCGTGTCTGACGCTGCACATCTCTCATCGGGGCGGGGGACTTTCGGCGTTCAGTTGTGTTCGCAGACCGGGAGAGGTCGAGGTCTGTGGGGAAAGGGAAATCAATCCGTCAGCAAAGCGACGTTCGAGCAGTTGATCCACGTACTTGCCAAGGATGTCGTTTTCGATATTGATCACATCACCTACTCGGACCGAGCCGAGTGTCGTGACGTGCAATGTGTGCGGAATCAACGCCACCGAAAACCGATCGGCGGTCACATTGACGACCGTCAGGCTGATGCCGTCAATCGCGACCGACCCTTTGGGCACGAGCAATCGATGTTGCTCAGCAGCAGGGGTGAACCACATATCGATCCAGTCGCCGTTGCGCATAATTTCGCTGATTGCGGCGACACCATCCACGTGGCCTTGCACAAAATGCCCGCCCAGTCGGGCATTCGCCGCAAGCGATCGTTCCAGGTTGACCCGACCGCCAACCATCATTCGCCCGAGATTTGTCTTCGCCAGTGTTTCGTTACCCGCTTCAAATTCCAGCATGTCGCTGTTGATCGCGACAACAGTCAGGCAGCAGCCACAGATGGAAATGCTGTCGCCGATCGCAATTTCCGACACAGAAAAACAGGCGGAGTCCAGAGAAATTGACACGCGCAACCCGACCGGAAGCGAGGCAATTTGCCTGACAGTTCCCTGTCCTTCCACGAGGCCGGTAAACATGATTTTTAGCTTATTTGCAACGAATTTAACGCCTTAAAAAAGGGGTCGGGAACCAATAGTGCGGAGCACCCTCCGGGCCATTTGGCTATTGGTTCCTGACGCCTTTTCTAAAGCCTGACAAAGCACTAGTGCAAGTGCCGGAGATCACCAAGCGACACCCTTCGGGTCTGCCACCATCGATCGTTGCGTTCGAAGTTTATCCAAATTCACCGCGATTGCACTGCATCGATTAAAGTTTCCCAACGCGGTCGAGAGTGACGCGTTCGAAAGTGACATTCACCCGATAACGTCACTCCCAACCGTTGAAATTGGCCCAAATTAAGACCTTCGGGGGTTTCCGGCCATCAGAAAGGCCGTTATCCTGCGTCGCTTCGATCTGGGCTGGATCATTCGGCATCTGCAACAATACTGCATCTGCACTGCATCTGCGACAATTCCAGTGAAGAGTGTGCTAAGACAGCGTCGATGTGGATTCGACCAAAACCAACACTTGTTTGAACATATTTCAGGAACTCAGACAATGGCAAAAACCAACCGTAAACTCACCAAGGCCAACCACGGCCAACGCCCTTCAAGCTCCAAAGCCCGACGCCTGAAGCGGAAGCATGTAAAGCTGTCGTAACGGCGTAGAATTTTATTTGGAAAGCGGCAGCCTGCTGCCGCTTTCATCTGCCAGCCTGCTGGCCCCGTTGTGTCTTGGCTGGCCCCGTTGTGTCTTGGCTGGCCGCGTTGTGTCTTGGCACTACTCCATAACCAAGCGGAGTCTCAAAGTCGCGCAGCAGGCTGCGTGTGCAAAAGCGGCAGCAGGCTGCCGCAGTCCAGGGCCTTCGGCCGGCTGCGCTGTCTCCACTAACAGGTTCGACTATTGCTGCTGCAGATATTCTTCCACCAACTGCGCTTTGCGCAGCAAGTACGGAATGAACTGCTCGTTCGATTCCGCAAACCGGCTGAGTGCTTTCATGTTGCCGACGAACTCTTCCGAGAATCGGAGGTGTTCCTGATCGCGCCAGGTTTGGCCGAGATGGCTGAGTTGGCCCGCGACGGCGGCCGTCTTTTCATTGAGTTCTTCATTGAAGCGTCGAAGCATTTGCGCGAATCGCCGCAGTTCCCCCGGATCGACAATGGCTTGTGTCATGGTGAGCCTGCTTTCGAAAGTGTGGTATCCCTGCAATCATAGTCGGCGGTTTTGTGAGCGGCAAGGCGCTAGCCCAATGGTACTTGATTTAGAAAGTAGCAGGCACTTTCCAAGTGCCGTAGCCCTGAAAATCGCTGAGAATGCGGACGGCACACGGTGTGTGCCTGCTACTTTTGAGGTCAACCAAGTG
>JAYUVA010000387.1:0-6151 GCA_043754375.1 Candidatus Kuenenia sp.
GGTACGCGATGACTTCTTTCGCAAGTTCTTCAATTCCCTTATTGTCCGAATCCAAAGTGAGTTCCGCTTTTTCAGGTGCTTCGTAGGGAGCACTGATGCCGGTGAAATTCTTGATTTCGCCAGCACGTGCCTTCTTGTAAAGACCCTTGGGGTCACGCGCTTCGCAGGTTTCAAGACTGGCTTCGACCATGATCTCGATAAATTCTCCCGGTGGCATGAGGCCTCGAACCAGATCGCGGTCGGCCTTGTAAGGAGAAATGAATGCAGTCGATACGATCGTCGCACTGTCGGCGAACAATTTGGCAACTTCACCAATGCGGCGGATATTTTCCGTCCGGTCTTCGGGTGTAAAACCAAGATTCTTGTTCAGCCCCATGCGGATGTTGTCTCCATCCAGCACAAAGGTATGCACACCCCGCTCGTGCAGCATTTGATCCACTGCGTTCGCGATCGTGCTTTTGCCACAGCCGCTGAGTCCTGTGAACCAAAGCACCGCTCCACGGTGTCCGTTCATCTTCTGGCGGTCTTCGCGCGTGATGTTGTGAGCATGCCATGTAACGTTTGTCGCCTTCTGTTCAGCCATCCTTCGTTCGTCTCCGGGGAATTTCAATTCGGAATTGGATAAATTCGGCCAGCGATTCCAGACTGCCCTCCGCAGCCCAGCCGAACCCGAACATCGGGGTTTCACTGGATTCAGCAACTTGCCGATCAAAAAATGCTGATCCTAATCGCTTGCCAGCTCGCTCATGCAACAGACGGTTCCAACCAAATGGCTGACTCTGACGGTCACCTGAACTGCGAGACTCGGGCATCATAGGGAAGCCAATTCTGCTCGCAAATCAATCCGGCACATCCAGGGGGACGCTGTTTTCGAATTCTCAACACTCGCAGAGAATTGCTGTAAGAGTGAGTCAATCACACGTTGCGGGTACTTTAGGGGCTTTGCGTGTTTCTCGATTGCCGGGGTTTTCCAGAAACGCCTGCAATTCAGCCGTGACGTTCTTATTATATAAAGGCGACCGGGTTTTCTGGCTCGGGAGCAGGTTTTCACTGCCATTGCTGTACTTCCTTCCAGACCTTTGGCATTTCAGCCAGCATTTTCAGAGACAGCGAATGGCGTCCGAATTTCATCCACCGACCCTTGAGTCCGCTGAATCCGCAGGATTTCGCCCCGAAGAGTTGCCACCGGTGACGCCGCCTTCTGCCGGATTTATTGTGCAGTTGTTCCTGATTCCGGCACTGATCGTAATGGCAGTGGTCGCAGTGTGGGCTCTGTTTGGGAAGCTGGCAGACTCCGATAATGACTGGAAACAGCTCGCTACGGAACTCAGCAGCAGCAACGAACACCGCCGCTGGCGAGCCGCGTTAGGGTTAGCTCAATTGCTGCAAAATGAACAAATCTATCCGCCGCAGGATCAAGAGCCGCTGGCGAGAAATCCACTTGTCGTGGATTCATTGACCAAACTGCTCAGCGAATCGTTGGCATCAACAACAAACACCGATGAGGACATCAGGCATCAGGAATTCCTCGCGCGAACCTTGGCTGCCCTCGACGCCGATGAAAAGACACTCCCGATACTGGCGGAGGGCATGAAGGCTTCTCGCAACATCGAAGTGCGCAAGAGTTCGCTGATGTCTATCGCGGCAATTGCCGGGCGTCATTTCGATGATGCGACAGGATATTCTGCCGCAGCCGCTGCAGGTTCAGTGGTTCCGCCAATGTCTGCACGCAGGTTACCCCTGACTGTTCCGACAATTTCAGACGCCAATGTGCTGGAACAACTTCGACGTTCCGCTCAGGACTCAGACCCGGTCGTGCGGCATCTTGCGGGTTATGCATTGGGGAACGTCAGTGGGCCGGATTCGCTTGAGCAGCTTCGCGTGATGCTGACGGACGGCAATCGCCTTGCTCAGGCCAACGCGGCGATTGGTCTGGCGCGTAACGGTTCTGTTGATGGCGTCCCGACGATGATTCAGCTTTTGACAACTTCGCTGAAGCCGTTCGAGTACCAGAAGGATCAGACAGAGAAGGACGATTCAGCGTCCGATGTTGTTCAGCAGGCCGAGGCCAGGCATCAGATCGAAGAATCTCAGGTTGCCAGAAATAGTCTGAAAGCTGTGGGCGATCTTTGGCCAAAAATCGATCCTGAAAATCGTGCAGCGCTGGCGGCCATCATCTCGGAGATGGAACGGTCGTTTCCCGCCACCGACGTGCGCCTGCAGGCGGCAGAAATCACGAAGTTGATCGGTCGGCCCTGATGAGTTACTGGCTGTGGGTCAGTTTGCTGATTGCATTGAATTCGGTTGCGTTGGTGAGCAATCTGTTTCTGCTCCCGGGCAATTGGTTTATGACTGGGGTGTTGGGCATCTTTCTGCTGGCATCCGATTTTGAACATGGCCCGACATGGATGGTCGTCATGATCTGCGTCGCGCTTGCTGGACTTGGAGAGGTTCTGGAATTCGCCATGGGTTCGGCTAAAGCCGCCCGGAAGGGCGCGAGTCGCCGCGCGATGATGATTTCAATGGGTCTGTCGTTCGTGTGCAGCATTGCAGGGACATTCATCGTCCCGATACCGATCGTGGGCAGTGTGATCGGAGCAATTCTCGGTGCGGCAATCGGTGCGTTTGCGGGAGCCTGGCTGGGAGAAGCATGGAAAGGCAGCGAACCGGCATTGCGCACAGAAATCAGTAACGCGGCAATGTCCGGTCGGTTACTGGGAATGCTTGCCAAAGGCATGGTTGGTGTGGCGATCTTCGTCGGGCAGCTGATGAGTTTCTGGCTTTAACATCGCTTGCTCGTGAGCACACTTTCCTGCGACGATCGGTGGGTGTCGCCTCAACGTTATTTGATGCGGTGCATCAAACAAAACGCATTGAACCCGTCGTCGAAGTCCGGATCATGAAAGATCGAGGTCTTCGACGACGGGTTCAACATAAAAATCCCGGAAACACCACCGAATGTCCGTTCTCTGTACCCCGATGCGTCAGGCTTTCGACTCACTCGATCAGCAGCGGCTGACTCAGAAGAGTATCTACGTTGACCGGGATATTTCCACGCATTGTGAACGATGTTGAGTACGTTGCGGGCTGGACTCGTAAATACCGTCGCGTCGGCCCACCTTGCAGATTGACCGCCATGATTCGCACGCCGACGAATTTGACGATCGTATAGGTCGCATTGTTACCTGGTCCTGAGACAGAAATGAAGATGGGAATTGCACCTGTTTTTCCGATAACCGACTGGAGCGCGTTTTCAATGCCTGCACTGATCCCAGTATCTCCCTGGAGATACATAATTCCCGCACTGTTAAACTTCAGTTCGCCATTTGGAAAGAACGACAGGTCATAGGCGTTCACCCCTTGCGCAATTTGTCTTACGAGATCCGTCGTACTGTTGCCCGGGGAGCCGATGTCAACGGTGCCGCGGTTGCCAGGCGGCAGGTTGCTGTTCAGGTCTGGATAGATATTCACTTCCGGGATTCCATCGGGTCCTGAAGAAACAGTTCCGGGCGTTTTGTTGTAACGATCCTGGTCCTGAAAGCCGTTTGCCGTGTGGGAATGAATTTGCTGGACGAGTGCGTTCCAGGTTGTCAGGTCAAGGGCAATCGGCAGCAGACTGATGGTGGAACTAGAACCGGCCGGCAGGCTGAATCCCGTGATTGGCGCGACCGAAGCAACGGATCGGGCCTCTACATCAAAGGAATTGAATCCGAGAAATTGACTGAACACTGTTCCCAGTGGCGCACTTGCGGCTTTGGTTCGTCGCACTGAGACTTCCACCATGTTGAAGGGCGTGATTCCCCATTCCTTAACCCACCGGTTGCTCGTTGAATCCCAGGAACGTCGTCCAAATCGCATGTCGCGTTCGACGGACAAATTCGTCGCATCGACGTCCCCCGAACGAAACCGATGCACCATGTTCATTGCCGTCTGCCCGGCATTTTCTGATGCCACCTGCGATGTGACGGTCGCGCCAGGGCCAATGCCGTTGATCAGTTCCTGCATGGCAGCATGCGCGGCCGAATCTGCAGCATTCTGTACCTGACCCTTCGTAACGTTCAGCAGTCCCAGATCGACCGTAAAAGCTGCGATACCAAAGACAATGGTCAACGTAGCCGCGGCTAGCACCACCACTGTCCCGCGTCGATCGGATTCAGACTCATTCGGCTTTAATGCGGTTGGTTTCATCTTCATTTTATTCATGTTCGCTCTCCAGCGTTGTAAGTGGCTGAAACGGTGTTGACACAAGGACTCATTCTGATCTCTGCCGGCGAATGTGTGCTTGTGAGCCGGCATTTTTGAAGTCACTATTCGGTGATTTCGATGTTGTAGGCTTCAGGGTTTTCTTCGTAAGCAGTAATTGAGACGTCCTGGACACTAATCTGGTAGCGATGTATGACTCTGTCGGTGGTATCCGTCACCGTCACTCCGTCACTGTAGGTATGTCGCGTCGTAGTGAGATAAAGCAGGTCGACGCGATGAGCACCGAGATTCACCGTGGTGTTGGCAACAGAGAAATCGGGCGAATAATCCTCAAGCGATGGTTCGTTCACAGGTATGGTCACTGAAACGGGTGTTGTGGCAAATCGGCCCCACGTTCTGGAACGACCATTGAGAAGTTCAATCCTGATCCCCTGGCTGACCTTCTGCATGGCGACCGTGTAGCGCACAGCGTCTGAGTTCTGACTGAGCACCTCAGTTCTGGTCGCATTTACTGAGCTGCTCAGCGAGGAACCAACCCACCCCTGGACCTGGAGACCGCCGGCAGAAAAATCCGGGGCACCACGATGGTTCACCTGAACCAGTCCGAAGATTCCTGATGTGGACTGAATTGGAGAGATAAAATTCATGATCTGAGGTGAAGTCGTTGCGGACTCAGGTTCCGCAAGCAATGCGACCCAATCTTCTTCGACGCGTTCAAGCGTACTTCCAGACGACTGGGCGGCTGCCGAATTCGCAAAGGACAGAATCAACATCAGAGACGACGTGAATCCCATCCGTTGCTTGCTGCTGTTAATGATGAATGAACTTGAATACGGTGTCATTTGAATTTCCTTGTTTGGTGTTGTCATACGAGCATCAGGAACAATTTGGAGGGGAGTAACTCCAGCAAAATCTATTCGTGCTGCATGGCGCACTCGCCACGAATTTTTGATGCACCCAGCCATTTTTTGGCGGCCCAGCTCACGTCGGCAAAAGTCACAGAGACATCCAGTTCAATCAGATCTCCGGTAGATGCCGCCGCCACGTCCGACAGCGTCGCACCGTTCTGGCCATCGGTCACGGAAATCGCCACTGTGACACTTGACTGTTGGCAGCCGAGTGTGTTCGTCACGTGCTGTTTCACAATGCTGGTCACGCTGCTGTTGGTGGATCCATCGAGAATCGCTGTGCGGCAGCCCATGCGAGACGCCGAATTGAGCATCTGATTGACGGACATCGCCCGACCAAATTCGATGATCCCCATCAAAATCAGCACGAATACCGGGAAGCAAACGGCCATCTCGACCATTGCGCTTCCGGTCCGAGGCCGGTTTTCGTGCCGACGCTGCTGTGACCGGAACAATTTCATCATTGTGATCCAGAATGTGGACTCCCCGTTTTACCTTCACCCTACGACCATCGATACCTGAATCGCGGCGTATTGAAGTTTGTAACGGCAACTGAAAATTAGGCCCAAACCGGCGATTCAGCACTTGAAAGAGAATTTTTATGTTTTTTTTGCGGGCTTGACGCAATTACGGGCTGCGTTGTAACGGAAGACGGAATTTCATAATCAAGAGTTTCGCAAATGCAACAGGGAATGCCTTCCGCTCACCTTCCCCGCGCAGCGGATCGTCGGGTCTATTCCCAATTGACCACAATCCCGCTGGCGCAGCGATGCAGCTGCGATTCGGTTTGCAGCACCAACTGACCGTCGTCATCGACACCGATACAAAGGCCGGTGATTGTGGAATCGCCAGTTTGCAATGTCACGATGCGGCCTGTCAGTACGTTGTGATGATTCGTTTCTGCGAGCGCGAGTCGGGGTTGTGCGGTCAACTGGTTGATACGAAAACTGAGACTTTTCAGGATTGCAATCAGGAGGCTGCTCAGATCAAACGAGCGTCCTTCCAGATCAAACAGCGACGTGGCACGTTGCGCAATCTCC